>JAOULB010000164.1 GCA_029882235.1 Gammaproteobacteria bacterium
CATCGAATAAATCAGGTGATTGCAACATTACTTGGTGGAGAGCGAGAAGATGACACAGCAGAGTGATGTCGAAGATTCTCATTTTCCTCGAAACGTTTTTACACCTTTCTGGTGTCATAAACTCAACGATATTAGTAAACGCCTGGATGATACCCCGCCTTTAATCGTCGAGGGTAAATTAACACGCATGGTAGGATTAACTTTAGAAGCAACCGGTTGCCAGGCCGCAATTGGTTCACGCTGTATGGTCGATAGTGATGATGGGCATCCGGTTGAAGCAGAGGTTGTTGGTTTCTCTGGAGAGTTTCTGTATTTGATGCCAACCGGTGATATGCGAGGTATTCGACCGAATGCGCGAGTGATCCCGACAGGGCGCGTCTATGCAGTCGATGTCAGCGATGACCTGCTTGGTCGTGTTCTTGATGGTCGAGGTCAACCTCTTGATGGAAAGGGACCATTACGAACAAGTATGCGAGTACCTCTGGCCGGTCGAACTATCAATCCACTGGCACGAGACCCCATTACTGAACCACTTGATGTCGGTGTGCGCGCAATTAACTCCTTGCTTACAGTAGGACGAGGTCAGCGTATGGGTCTTGTTGCAGGTAGCGGTGTTGGTAAAAGTGTTTTAATGGGGATGATGACACGTTTCTCCAAAGCCGATGTTATTGTTGTTGGATTAATTGGTGAACGTGGTCGTGAAGTAAAAGAGTTTATTGAAAATATACTTGGCGATGAAGGTATGGAACGCGCCGTTGTTATCGCTGTTCCCGCCGACCATGCACCAGTAATGCGATTGCATGGTGCTTATCTTGCTTCGAGTATTGCAGAATATTTTCGTGACAAAGGACGTGATGTTCTTTTGTTAATGGATTCACTTACACGTTTCGCACAGGCACAACGGGAAATTGCTCTTGCTATTGGTGAGCCACCTGCGACGAAAGGTTATCCGCCTTCGGTATTTGCCCGGATTCCTCAGCTTGTTGAACGGGCCGGGAATGGTGAACACGGTAAAGGCTCTATTACAGCTTTTTATACCGTGCTGGTCGAAGGTGATGATAACCAGGATCCCATTGCTGATGCAGCACGATCGATTCTTGATGGTCATATTGTTTTATCTCGGGAACTGGCAGAGTCAGGACACTTTCCTGCAATTAACATTGAGTTATCAATTAGTCGATTAATGACTGAGATCGCCGAACCAGAGCATCTCGCTGCTGCGGCACGTTTCCGACAACTTAATTCAACCTATCAACAGAATAGAGACTTAATCACGGTTGGTGCCTATGCGCATGGTAGTGACGCAAAAATAGATGAATCGATTGCGATTTATCCTCGATTGCTCGATTTCCTTAAACAGGATATGAAATCTGCCGTTAACCTTAATGATAGTGTTCATGATCTGGATGCCTTAATGAAAAGCCAGCAGCGCCCGAATGCCATGTCACAGCTGGTTATCCAGTAATACTATGGCGAATTTATTGCATGAATTTATCTCAAATCGGATAACGAGTAATTATGAAAAAGTCTGAACGCCTGGAGCCTATTAAAGAAATCGCAGCTAACCATGAGCGCGATGCAGCGCATGCGCTTGGGCAATCACAGGCAACGCTCAATGAGCATGAGATGAAATTACAGCAACTGAAGGAATATCGTGCTGAATATGCGCGGCTTTTTCAGGAACACGGTAATCGGGGTATGGATGGGTCGCAATTACAGGCCTATCAGACCTTTATCTCTCAGATAGATCTTGCCATAGAGCAGCAACGGCACATGATTGAGCATGCTAATATTGATCGCAATGACAAAAGAGATGAATGGCAGACGCGTCATTCACGCACTCAGGCCCTGGATAAAACTGTGCAGAAATTCAGACAGACAGAGCAAACTCAGGAAAATAAGCGGGAACAGCGCGAGCAGGATGATAATAATAATGCGCGTTTCTGGTTGTCACGCCGTAAAGTTTAAATCCCTCCAAATCCATATCAAGAAGCATTTATCCCTGTAAACCAAGGTTGATTTCTGGCATATGCCTTGCAAATTGGTCTGTAGAGAATTTAATTTTTTACAACAGACTAATTAAATATGTCAGATAGTTCGCCACTCATAATGAATCTGGGTGCCGATGTCGCCGCAGCTGCGACACCGGTAACGGCAGTCAATACCGCGGAGACCATCGATAGCGGTGGTTTTTCCGGTATTTTACAGTCTGTTATGCAAAAAGGTGGAGGGGAAAGTAGTTTAAATAACTTAACTCCGGAACAGATCCTGGCAAACCAGATGCTGATGAGTCAGCTACAAAATCAGGATATGGGCAGTGAGCAGGGACAGTTGCCTATAACCAATCCTTTCCTGCCCGACGGCAATTCCTTGCCGGACAAGGATGTTGAACTGGCCTGGCAGGGTATATTTGGAGAATATGATTCTTCAAAACCTGAAGATACTTATCTGTTCTCAGCTGAAGGTGATAATGAGAGTTATGTTATCAATGATCTATTAGCAGAAAATGCAAAGACTCGTGCATCTGTTGATGAACAGGGCGATGATCTGCATGAGTCGATCCTGTCACAAAAGGGGAATGAGCTATTAAGTCTTCAATCTCAACAGCAAGAACATGCTGATAAAAGTGCACTCGCATCAACTCTGAACTCAGAACATCAAAGCGCTACAAATGCGAATGCCAGCCACATTAATAGTCGCGAAAAGGGAGGACTATCCGCTTTATCGCTTGATCCTGCTTCTGATGCACAATCGAATAAACAGGCCAAACTAGATTTGCAATCAAATGCAGAGTTTTCACAGCAACACAATTCTAGACATGAAGCTCAGGTAACAAATCAGTCTTCCACAAAACAGGAATCAAATAATTATTCAGATTTGACAAAAGTTCACAATGGTTTGAATCAGTCTGACATTAATGAACAGAGTAATTTAAAGCTGGAGGCAAATAGCAGTCAGCTTAATGTACAGGACACTTCATCACGCGCAAACCCGTCAAACATTGCGAATGCAACAACAGCCTACTCTGCAATTTCAGGATTAACACCGGCATCCTCTACTTCTACACAGCACAATGGCAATGTTATTGCGCAGTTAACGGTGCCGCCAAATAATCCGGACTGGAGCGGTATTGTGGGGGATCGGGTGCAATGGATGGCAAATCAGAACATTCAGCAAGCACAGATCAGATTAAATCCGCCGGAGCTTGGTATGCTCGAAGTGCGAATTAATATTGGTCAGGATCAACAAACACATATTTCATTTAGCTCGCCACATTCACAGGTCAGAGATGCTCTGGAAAGCTCAGTACCCAGATTGCGTGAAATGTTTGGCGATAATGGCCTTACACTGGGTGACGTGGATGTCTCTCAGCACTCCATGGCAGAACAGCAACAGTCGCAGCAGGATGCTGATGAACATTCGTCATCAAATAAATCCTTAATAAATCAGTCCACAGATAATACTGGCGATATAGAACTAAGTTCAATGCGTGTTCCACAGCAATTAGGAATGCTTGATACCTACGCATAAGCATGACTGGTTTGCAGCTTCAATTTATTAACCAGATAAAAATTATTTCTTCGGTAACTTGCATGGTTATAAGTACTTACACAAAAGAGTTGTTTTCATTGTGTGATTAAAGCTCCATATTAAAGGGACGATATGTATTTCACATAGTTGGGCAAAACCAGAGAAATATTATTATTTAAGGAATTACTTATGAGCTTTTTAAAAAAAGCGGCAAGTGGTGTTACCAGAATTGAGTGTGAAGATGTTCTTGATATCTCAAAGGCAAAGAGTTTGCATGAGCAACTCAAGGAGTCACTGGGGCAGGGAAGTGAGGTTGAGTTGAATGCAGCAAATATTCAACGTATTGATGCCTGCGTGCTACAACTGTTTACTGCGTTTTTTAAAGCGGCATCAACAAATAGCGTAGCAGTGCGTTGGGTTGAACCGAGTGATGCATTATTGCGTTCAGCAAAGTTGCTTGGTCTATCGAGCCATCTTGAATTAAACGGCTAAGCAGTGATGGGAATAAATAAAGTATCAAAAACGAGGGCGAGTTAATGGCAACAATACTGGCAGTTGATGATTCTGCTTCGATGCGACAAATGGTGACCTTCACTCTTAAGGGGGCAGGTTATGAGGTTGTTGAAGCATCGGATGGGCAGGAGGCATTAGAAAAGGCAAAGGGGCAACAGTTCAATCTGGTGATTTCAGATGTCAACATGCCCGTAATGGATGGGATTACCCTGATTAAAGAATTACGTGCGTTAGAAGAGTACAAATTTACACCGATGTTGATGTTAACAACTGAAAGTGGCGATGACAAAAAAACTCAGGGCAAAACTGCTGGAGCAACGGGATGGATTGTAAAACCATTTAACCCGGATCAGTTACTGGCAACAATCAAGAAAGTTCTCGACTAAGGCGAATATTATGTCCGTGGATATGTCACAGTTCCTTGCAACTTTTTATGAAGAAAGTTTTGAGGGGCTTGAAATTATGGAGTCTGAGTTGCTGAACCTGGATATCGGTGCGGCAGATTCTGAGACAATTAATACAATATTCCGCGCAGCGCACTCAATCAAAGGTGGCAGTGGAACCTTTGGGTTAACGGCTGTTGCTTCGTTTACACATGTTATGGAAACCATGCTGGATGAAATGCGTGATGGTCGGCGTGAAGTTAGCCAGGAAGCAGTAACCATATTATTGTCAGCTGTCGACGTATTAAGTGAGATGTTAACGGCATTGCGAGATGAGCAACCATTAAACCACGATGCTATCGGAAAGGCACAACAGGATCTTGACAGTCTAATGGCTGCAGGAAATGGTTCGGCTGACACCAGCGTTGAAACAAAAACAGAATCAATGCCAAACGACAGCCAGAATATTACGGGCTGGAAAATAAAATTCACCCCTCACACAGACATGTTCAAGTGTGGCAATGATCCTGTGCGCATGATAAGAGAGCTGGATGGACTGGGTGATATTAAAGTTGATGTTGATGTGGCCAAATTGCCTGAATTGAATAAATTAATCCCTGAAGATAGTTATCTATCATGGAATATAAGCCTTAACAGTCCAATCTCTGAACATGATGTTCGAGAAGTTTTCGCATGGGTTGAAGATGAATGTGATTTAGTGATTTCACCTGTAACAGGTAGTGGCGGTAATAACTCTCCAGAATTACAGGTGGACGTCCTGGAAAGCTCATTCAATCTGTTGGCACCACAGGGTGAAAAACTTGTTGCACGATTTTATGAAGAATTGTTTTCTCGTTATCCACAGGTCGTTCCATTATTCAAAAATACAACGCCAGAAAAACAACAGACTAAATTACTGACGGCATTGAAACTGGTTGTTAACAATTTACGTAATCCAGACACGCTCGTTAAAGCGCTGACTGAAATGGGATTGCGTCACCAGGAATATGGTGCTGAAGCAGGGCATTATGATGCGGTAGCAAGTACTCTGATCGATGTGATGCAGGAATTGGCTGGAGACAAATGGACAACAG
>JAOULB010000165.1 GCA_029882235.1 Gammaproteobacteria bacterium
TATCTTTAATCGTCGCGCTCAGGTGCGATACACGTTCCCAGAGTTCCAGCTCTTCGTCTGGCCAGTCACCCGGCAGTTTCTGAATCAATAAACCACCTGCATACTGTGGATCGGCACTGAGCCAGAGATGCGTATCGAGTTGTTCAGAACGAACCAGGTAGTCACCCAATGCCTCAGCAAGTGAATCGCCATGTAGATTCACGATACTTTGATATCGCTCTTTACCCTCTTCAGGCTCAAGCGTGATAACAAGCTTACCTTCACCCAGCAACTCATTCAGCTGGGCAGGCTGAATTTCATCATCACATTGTGCAATACCGCGCAAGGCATGACCGTCGGTACATTCCACCATCATGAGTTTTAATGGACCTTCGCCCGTCATTTGCAAAATCATTTTGCCTTTGAGCTTAAGTGTCGATGATAACAGGATCGCTGCGACCATCATCTGGCCGAGTAGATCACGAACCGGCTTTGGATATTCATGACGTTCAAGAATCGCCTGCCAGGTGGCACTCAGGTGGACAGAGGCACCACGGACGGGAGCCTGTTCAAATAGAAATCGTTGTAAAGTATCGCTCATGATAATTAAATATATTTTTCACCGCCAAGTCACCAAGGCTCCAAGTTTTTTATTTCAATTTCTTTTCTTGGTGTCTTTGTGCCCTGGCGGTGAAATTTATAAATCCAGTTTCTTTCTAAGTAACTGATTCACCTGGCCGGGATTCGCCTTGCCACCCGTCTGCTTCATCACCTGACCGACAAAAAAGCCCATCAGTTTATCTTTACCACTTTTAAGCTCTTCAACCTGTTTTGGATTGGCGGCGATGATTTCATCGAGCACTGACTCGATGGCACCCGTATCAGTGATCTGCTTCAAACCTTTTTTATCAATAATGGTGTCGGCATCACCTTCACCCTGCCACATGGCTTCAAAGATTTCTTTGGCGATCTTGCCGGAGATGGTGTTGTCTTTCAGTCTTAACAACATCCCGGCCAGCATATCTGCACTAACCGGTGAATCACTGAGGTCCTTACCGTCTTTATTCAGGGCTCCTGTTAAAGTACCCGTCACCCAGTTAGCGGCGAGTTTGGCGTCCTGACACTTGGCATTGACGACTTCAAAGTAATCAGCCATTTCACGACTAGAAGTAATTAAACTTGCATCTTCTCGTGACAGTTTAAAATCATTCATAAAGCGATCGCGTTTGGCACCGGGCAACTCAGGCAATGTCTTGCGAATATCGTCAATTTGTTTTTCAGTAATTACGACAGGCAGTAGATCTGGATCAGGGAAATACCGATAGTCCATCGCCTCTTCTTTACTTCGCATGGAACGTGTTTCATCTTTGTTGGCATCATACAGACGTGTTTCCTGCACAACCTTGCCACCACCTTCAATCACATCGATCTGACGCTCAACCTCAAAATTAATCGCCCGTTCAACAAAGCGGAAGGAGTTAATGTTTTTTAACTCCGCACGCGTACCAAATTCTTTCTGACCTTTAGGACGCACTGAAACATTGGCATCACAGCGGAAGGAACCTTCCTGCATATTGCCATCACTGATCTCAAGATAACGCACCAGTGAATGCATTTTTTTCATATAGGCCACGGCTTCTTTGGCGGAACGGAGATCAGGCTCTGAAACGATCTCAAGCAAAGGTGTACCGGCACGATTAAGATCGATGCCCGTCATATTTGTAAAACCTTCATGCACTGATTTACCGGCATCTTCTTCGAGATGCGCGCGCGTGACACCAATGATTTTGGTCTCACCATTTTCCAGTTCAATTTCAAGTTTACCTAAACCGACAATGGGTAATTCATATTGACTGATTTGATACCCTTTGGGCAGATCAGGATAGAAATAGTTTTTTCGTGCAAACACAGAAACGGGGGTTAACTCTGCGTCAATGGCCAGGCCAAACTTAATCGCCATATTCACCACTTCACGATTCAAAACAGGTAATACACCCGGCAGACCCAGATCAACGGCACAGGCCTGAGTATTGGCTTCAGCACCATAAGCCGTCGAAGCGCCAGAAAAGATTTTACTGTTGGTCGCGAGTTGAGTGTGAATCTCCAGACCAATTACCGTTTCCCATTCCATACTATATTACTCTTTATGCAAATTGTTCGGGCATGCGACGATGCCAGTCTGTCACTGTTTGATATTGATGTGCGACATTCAATAAACGCGCCTCATCGAAATAATTACCAATAATCTGTAAACCGACCGGCATCTCTTTACTAAAGCCAGCAGGAATAGACATCCCCGGCAGACCTGCCAGATTGACCGCAATGGTGTTGATATCAGAAAGATACATGGTGATCGGATCATCCGCCTTTTCACCAATATTAAATGCAACCGTTGGAGTGGTCGGCGCCATAATGACATCGACATCCTTGAAGGCCTGTTTAAAATCATCACTGATCAACTGGCGTACCTTCTGTGCCTTCAGGTAGTAAGCATCATAGTAGCCCGCAGACAAAGCGTAGGTACCAATCATGATGCGACGCTTAACTTCAGAACCAAAGCCCTCACCACGACTTCTCTTGTATAAGTCCTCCAGATCCTGTGGGTCATCACAACGATGACCAAAACGTACGCCATCAAAGCGCGACAGATTGGAGGAACACTCCGCCGGAGCAACTACATAATAAGCAGGCACGGACAGGGCACTGTTTGGCAAACTGATCTCAACCACTTCAGCGCCCAGTTTTTTGTACTCATCAATGGCCGCCTCGACGACTTTGGCGAGATCACTATCCAGACCTTCAGCAAAGTATTCTTTGGGCAGACCAATCTTCAAACCCTTGATATCGTCATTCAGATTTGCGGTGTAATCAGGTACCGCTTTATCCAGACAGGTGGAGTCTCGTTCATCAAAGCCCGCCATCACCTGCAGCATTAGTGCTGAGTCTTCGGCTGTCTGCGTCATAGTACCAGCCTGATCGAGACTGGAGGCAAAGGCGATCATGCCGTAACGTGAAACACGTCCATAGGTTGGCTTGATGCCAGTGATGCCACACAGTGCTGCGGGCTGCCGAATCGAACCACCGGTATCGGTACCTGTTGCCGCTGCGGCAAGACGAGCAGCAACCGCTGCGGCTGAACCACCTGAGGATCCACCCGGTACCGCTTTCGTATTCCACGGATTTTTAACTGCGCCATAAAAACTGGTTTCATTCGATGAACCCATGGCAAATTCGTCCATATTGGTCTTACCCAGCATGACCGCACCCGCAGCATTAAACTTTTCAATCACGGTGGCATCGTAAGGGGAGATAAAATTGTCCAGCATTTTTGAACCGCAGCTGGTTTTCACACCATTGGTACAGAAAATATCCTTCTGCGCGAGGGGAATACCTGTTAACGGCCCGGCAGTACCACTGGCCAACCGTTGATCGGCTGCCTTTGCCTGCGCCAGGGCCTGTTCTTCAAGCACAGTAATATATGAGTTCAGCTCGGGATCATATTGTTTGATCCTTTGCAGATAACTCTGTGTCAGTTCTTCGCTGGAAAACTGGCCTGATTTCAGGCCTGCTGCCAGTTCAGCGATGGTCATTTGATACATAAAATAACTCGGTATGTTTCAAGGTAATAAATAAATGGGTGCTAATCTTAAACCTTAAATAGATAAAGGATTACTCAATCACTCGTGGGACGAGATAATGACCCTCTTCAACCTGAGGGGCAATCGACTGATAGTGCTCACGTTGGTTCTGTTCGGTCACTGCATCGGTACGCAGACGCTGCACTTCATCCAGTGGATGCGCCATGGGACTAACCTGATCGGTATCCACTGCACTCATTTGCTCAACCAATCCCAGAATATTGGACAGATTTGTCGCATAAGTTGAAATATCTTGCTCATCAATTGCCAGACGCGCAAGATGAGCGATACGTTTTACGTCATCACTATCCAGAGACATGACCTACTCCTGTGTTTTTACCGAATGTGACCGGCATAAAAAAAACGAAACTTAACATATACGACAGCTTGCCCAAAGCCCTGCACTTGATTAAAGTAATCTTACTGGTAAACCGATACAAGCTATACCTATAATAAACAATCATTATAACCAAAAAGACGCAAAATTATGTTTGAGAGCCTCCGGGGAATTTTTTCCAACGATATTTCGATCGATCTAGGCACCGCCAACACCCTCATTTATGTCCGCAGCAAGGGAATTGTACTTAATGAACCCTCGGTTGTGGCCATTCGTCAGGAACGTGGGCCTGGTGGACCCAAAAGTATTGCCGCTGTCGGCACCGAAGCCAAGCGCATGTTGGGCCGCACACCCGGCAATATTGTCGCGATTCGACCCATGAAAGACGGTGTTATTGCCGATTTCACCATTACCGAGAAAATGTTGCAGTACTTTATTCGTAAAGTACACGAAAACAAGTTCCTCCGACCCAGTCCGCGGGTACTGATTTGTGTCCCCTGTGGCTCGACCCAGGTTGAACGACGTGCGATTCGCGAATCTGCTGCCGGTGCCGGTGCACGTGAAGTCTATTTAATTGAAGAACCCATGGCCGCAGCCATCGGTGCAGGCATGCCGATTAGTGAAGCGCGTGGTTCCATGGTGCTGGATATTGGTGGTGGTACCACTGAAGTAGCCGTACTTTCTCTCAGTGGTATTGTCTATTCTGCTTCAGTTCGTATCGGTGGTGATCGTTTCGATGAAGCCATTATTAACTATATAAGACGCAACTACGGCAGCCTGATTGGTGAATCCACCGCAGAACGCCTGAAAAAGGAAATCGGTACCGCCTATCCGGGCAATGAAATCCGTGAAATGGAAGTTCGCGGCCGAAATCTGGCTGAAGGCGTGCCCCGCCGATTCAATCTCAATAGTAATGAAATCCTTGAAGCCCTGCAGGAACCCTTAATGGGTATCGTTAGTGCGGTTAAAACAGCACTGGAACAGACGCCTCCTGAACTGGCATCTGATATTGCCGAACGGGGAATGGTCTTAACGGGTGGTGGTGCGTTACTGCATGACCTTGATCGACTGTTGATGGAAGAAACAGGTCTGCCGGTGATCATCGCTGAAGACCCATTAACCTGTGTTGCTCGGGGTGGCGGACGTGCTCTTGAAATGATGGATGAACACGGCAGCGACCTGTTCAGTACTGAATAAGTAATCAGTCCATTTTTCTTGAGGTTTCGACAGCACTGCTATACTTAATCTGACGACTCAAAAAAATTACTGCTGCAGCCGATAGCTCATATAACACCGAGCTCTCGGCTGCTTCTATATCAATTTAGGCAAATTAAGAGGATCGACCCGTTAAGCACATGTTCGACCAGTCTTCGTTGGGAATACGGCTTTTTGTCCTCGTCGTATTGTCAATTGTATTAATGACACTGGATCATCGCTTCCACCATGTCGATGCCTTACGCTCTGGTTTATCGACACTGATTTATCCCGTACGTTATCTGGTTAATATGCCTGCCGACATCGGTGGCT
>JAOULB010000166.1 GCA_029882235.1 Gammaproteobacteria bacterium
TATCGCCCGCAGCTATAGTGGCTATGGCCTGCCTGTAGCGGATCTGATTCAGGAAGGAAATATTGGATTAATGAAGGCGGTTAAGCGCTTCGACCCTGACGTCGGTGTTCGTCTGGTTTCCTTCGCGGTTTACTGGATTCGTGCAGAGATCCACGAATTTGTACTACGCAACTGGCGGATTGTTAAAGTCGCCACAACTAAAGCTCAGCGTAAATTATTCTTTAACCTGCGCAGCTCGAAAAAGCGTCTGGCCTGGTTTAGTCAGGATGAAGTTGATTCCGTGGCTAAAGAGCTCGGTGTTACGACTAAAGAAGTGCGTGAGATGGAGTCACGCCTGAGTGGTAAAGATATCGGTTTTGATCTGCGTGATGATGACGATGATGATAACTTCACGGCATCACCTGTAGCTTACCTGCAGGACAACAGCCAGGAGCCCTCACAGTTAGTCGAAGGTGATGACTGGGAATCCCATAACCATGACCGCCTGTATCATGCACTGGAAACTCTGGATGATCGTAGTCGTGATATTTTACAGCGTCGCTGGTTAACCGAAGATAAGTCCACTTTACAGGAACTGGCCGATCAGTATCAGGTATCTGCTGAGCGTATTCGCCAGCTGGAAAATAACGCAATTAAAAAATTGCAGAACACACTGTCATAAACTGAACTGACAAAAACTAAAAAGGCTCCTTCATGGAGCCTTTTTTATATTGATGACTTTTTCCAGCTACTCATCTTTTTTCTCACTCGGTTTATCAACTTCAATATCTTCAACTCCGGTTTGTTCTTTTAATTTTTTCAAAGAGGGATTGGGTTTTATCTCGCCCTGATCATCAACAGCAGGGTCGTCATCAGAAACAGTCACAGAACCATTTTCATCTTTAACATGCACACCGATCTTGTTCTTGAGATCATCAAGTGCTTTTTCAAGATGTTCAACACCTTCCTGATTCGGTGCATCTGAGAATATACGCGAGTATTCTTTGACAATATCATCAACAACCTTAACCGTTTCTTCCAGCTCATCCTGTAGCTTCTGTTTTTCCTTACGCTGTTTTGCAACTATGGATTTTAGTTCAGACACTTTTTCTGAATCACTGCCACCGCCGCCAACTGCGCCGCCATCTTCACCCAGGTGTGTCAGTATACGTTGGAAGCTGTCGGTTAATCGTTCCATATCGGTATTGATACTCAGACAGCTGTCCAGATCTTTTTGCAGGGCAATATTTAATATCCGTGTGTATACCGCTTTTTCATATTCAGCAGCTTCTTCAGCACATTTTTTTGCCCAGGCTTCGTCATGAGGAACCAGATCGGTAATCATCGCAGCAAGTTTTTCCTTGCGAGCGGGGAGATATTCTTTAATTCGCATCTTTAATTCTTTGGCAAATTCAATTCCTTTACGATTCTTTCTGCGGTTCCGTGCGGATATAACCGCAATAATAATCACCAGTACTAATGAGATTTCCAGTGAAAAGAATAGCAAACCGGTCAGCAGATCTTTAGTGCTGAAGGCATTCAGATTTAATAGTGCAGCAACATTATCCACCAAGCCACCCATGAGTGGTTGTAGCATGTCTAGCACTGGCTGGATAAACTCCATCAGCTGATTCTCCAGTTAAAAATCATAACTCTGCAGTGACCTCTTCATCATTACCCTGTTTCTTCGCACGGCGCTTACGTAGTTTACGAATAATATAGATGAGTAAAGCAATCCCGGCTCCATTAATTACAGCAAATATTACGCCAACATTAACCCAGTCCATACCGGATTTTTCATCATCCGCTTTCTCTTTGGTTGCGCTATCCTGCGAAATATCATTCATCTTGTCTTTTATTCCATCCCTGGCGTCATTCATGCCGTTGGCAACCTTATCCATTAATTTATCTACAGCTGTATCTTTACTGGCCGAGTTATTGATGATTTCTTCAGGCAGTTTAACCAGCATCGGCTTACCTTTACCGACGCCTAATTTCTGACTCATGTTCTGACGTAACTCTTTACCGCTATAGCGAGTTCCAGCAACAATCGCGGTAATTTCCTGCTCTGCATATTGTTGTGGTAGTGTCGTCAACCACTCTGTTTCACTCACCTGAGGAATAATGACAGCTTTACCATCAGGTAATTTTAACTGAATAGAAACCGTCTCAGGCCGTAACATACTGGGATCAATAATAATCTTGGTTTTAAAGCCACCCCCTTTGGCCTCTTCAACATCCAGTCGCGCCGGACTGCCACGCACTTCAAGACGATGCTTCACTTCGCGATTAAAGGTTTCCCCCAGACCGCGTATCGCCATGGCATAAATTCCGGGCTTGGTAAAATGACCAATGGAACCAGTGTAAACACCATCTTTGGCAAACGTATCCTTATCTTTGCCGTTGTCCATTAACTTAACAACAGGCAGGCTGGAATCTTTCAACTTCATATGAACGGTGAAGTCGATGAGCGAAAGAAGTTTTGGGTCAGTAATAGTGCGACCATCCTGTAATAGGCGAACTTTTACTACGAATTCATCACCCAGCATCATATTATTAGGTAAGGTATCAACCTTCAGACTCAGATTAGTCACCACCATGACACGATTGTCCGGATCAACTCGGGTGTCCAGTTTCCATTCTCCTGGTTCTGGGTTCGTCACTGTGACCAGGTCATAACTGCCTTCGTTATGCCAGACGATTGAACGGGGACGTTGTTTCTGGGTATAACGTTTACCTGATGGCGAAATAATAGCTGCAGGCTTTGTTTCTCCCGGTGCACGGAAAATCAGCACGGTAAAGTCACGTATGCCTTTATCAACTTTAAATTTATTTTCCAGAATCGGTACTGTGTCGACCCGCGCAGATTTTTCAAACAGACGCAGAAACATACGTTCCAGCTCTTCCGCAGTATCGACCTGAACAAAGCCGCCATCGGTGGCCATGGAGATGGTGCGTAACAATTCTTCATCGGTATTTTTTGATAAGGCAATGGTATGGATCTTTACACCAGCCTGCTTTAACTTGGGTAAAATCTTTTTCAGGATGCGTTCACGTGAAGCCTTATTGGCTTTCGCACTGCGCGACATATCGACAACACCATCAGTGAGCAGGATAATGTTCCGGCGTGTTCGATAGTTGCGTTTTTGCCAGTCAACCGTCGCACGCTTTAATACCTCTTCAATATGCGTACGCTGACCACGTGAATGAATATACTGGGCCTTGGCGCGGGCCATTTTTTTCCAGCGTTTATTCGTATTCCCAAACGGCACCTGCATATTGGCATACTGCGCAAAAGTCCAGACACCAGCGCGGGCATCCTCTGGCATGAGGCCAACCAGCAGTTTCAATGCGGGAATGCGTAAATTTTTTGGATCGGTTTTTTTCATACTGCCAGAGACATCAATGAGGACACGCACCTCGGTCACCGGCTCTTTGGCAAGAACAGGATTGGCAAAAGACAAAGCCAGCACCACCATGCTGAGTAGCGCTAGTTTAAACTTGCTTATTGTGTATACCGCTTCAGGCATCCAGCCAACCTTATAAT
The DNA here is from genome assembly GCA_029882235.1 of Gammaproteobacteria bacterium. Classification (GTDB taxonomy): domain Bacteria; phylum Pseudomonadota; class Gammaproteobacteria; order UBA6429; family Thiohalophilaceae; genus JAOULB01. Next base: position 3,527 of record JAOULB010000166.1, read on the forward strand.
GTTTATAGAATTAATAATTTCGGCGCAATACCGAACCGGCGAGATTTAACTCGCCAGACATAAGTATTAACGGCTGATTGGATAAGAGTTTTAGCGAAGGAATCACAGTATTTGCGTAAAAGACAGGCATAAAAAAACGGCCATTAAGCCGCTTTTTTAATCCGATAATTTTTACTCGTTTAACTGGCTAACATGATTGTTATAAACAGGAACCAGGCAAAGGCAATCAGACCCACAATAATGGTCATTGGAAAATTCTGGAAAGTGAACATCTCTTTCATTACATCACCACTTATTTCAATTAACATATAGAATATAAGAGAATTCTAATTTAGCTGCCGTCATCCTTCAAGTCCTTATTCGGCCTGTTTCCCGGTATCTTTGGGTCATCATCATCCATCAGGATGCGATGGGCCGGACCTTCCAGGTCATCGAACTGACCGCTTTTTACCGCCCAGAGAAAGGCCCAGATGGCCACGCCCAGGATCAGGACACCTAGCGGGATAAGCAGATAAAGGATCTCCAAATTAGTGCTCCTGTTGTTTATTAACGGCCCGTTGGCGTGGTGGGTTGAGTCGTAGCGCATTGAGCACCACCAACAGGGAACTGGCCGACATGCCAATGGCTGCCATCCAGGGGGCAATATACCCCATTGCAGCCAGAGGCAGGGCAATCAAATTGTAGGAAATCGCCCAGGCCAGATTCTGGCGCACGATCTGATGTGCCTTGCGCGCCAGCTCGATAGATTTGACCAGCGGCTGTAACTGGCCTGACAACAGCACCATATCAGCACTGGCCTGCGCCAGCTGGGTGCCACTACCCATGGCCACAGAGACCTCTGCACCGGCGAGAACCGGTGCGTCATTGACCCCATCGCCTGCCATGGCCACAACCGCACCCTGTGCCTGTAGCGCCTTAATCGCAGCCAGCTTTTGCTCAGGTGACAGTCCGGCCTGCCAGTACTCAATGCCGACTTCTCCAGCCAGCTGACGGGCCACGTCGGGACGATCGCCACTGAGCATATGCACCTCCAGTCCTGCCTGCTGCAGTTGCTGAACTGTGGCACTGGCATCCGCCCGAGGGGTATCGCGTAGACAGAACTCAGCCAGTCGCAGACCATTTTCATCATTCAGCACGGCAATGCTATAGGGCTCATCAGATACGGAACCGGTGTTGTGTTCCGCCGCACGGCCGATGCGATAAAACTTGTCCTCGACCACCCCCTCGACCCCCTGTCCCGGGATGGCGGTCACCTCGGTTGCTTTTGGTGGATGAGGGATTTGAGCAGCAAGTACACGGGCAACTGGATGTTCGGAGTTTTGCTCCAGTGCAGCGGCGATGCGCAGACACTGTGCCTCATCAAGATCGCCATACAGATTCACCCTGGCCAGCTCCAGTTTGCCTGTCGTCAGGGTGCCGGTTTTATCAAAAATGAAATGGGTGACGCCGGCCAGAGTTTCCAGCGCATGGCCCCGTGTGGTCAGCACCCCCTGCCGAGTCAGGTTTCCTGTCGCGGCGGTCATCGCCGCTGGGGTCGCCAGCGACAGCGCACAGGGGCAGGTCACCACCAGCACAGAGAGCACCACCCAGAAGGCCTGACTCGGATCAATCAAATACCAGCTGGTACCGACCACCAACGCGACCAGTAATAAGGCCGCGACAAAATAACCGGCGACTTTATCGGCCAGCATGGCAATGGCCGGTTTTTCACCCTGGGCGCGATCCAGCAGACGTCGAATCGCAGCCAGCACGGTATCCTCACCGACCTTGTCGACAATAATCTCTAACGGGCTTTCGACATTGGTCGTCCCTCCAGTCACTTTGGCATCGAGCTGTTTGCTCACTGGCAGGCTCTCACCCGTAAGTAAGGACTCATCAACACTGCTTTGACCGGCGACAATGTGTCCATCTGCGGGAATCGTTTCACCGGGACG
>JAOULB010000167.1 GCA_029882235.1 Gammaproteobacteria bacterium
CAAGCAGGGAGTTTAAGAGAAAAAGTAAGTTTCAAGCTGCTCCACTTTTTTAGGAGTTAACTTGTTCTTGGTGTAAATTTGCTATAATTTGAATTGTGTTTTAATTTGATCATGCTTGACGAAAAAATAAACCCGCCTATGCTTTTATAAATTTTCTTTGAGGTTCTGTGTTGAAAAAACCAAAAAATGATCGCGCCTTGCGCTTCTATAATGAAGTGCTTGGCTTGGAACATCTCCACTACGGTTTCTGGGAGTCGGAGGTGGATTTAACCATCGATAACCTGAAACGTGCACAAAAGCGTTATGAAGATCTCATCGCTGAGCTAATCCCTGCCGAAGTAAAAACGACACTCGAAGTGGGTTGTGGTACCGGCGCGATGTGGACACGCATGTTAGACATGGGGCTGGAGGCAGAAGCGCTTTCGCCCGATGTCAATCAAATGGAAATGCTGACTAAAAAGATCAAGGCACCCTTCCATTATTGTCGCTTTGAAGATTTCAAGCCTGCGAAAGAATATGATCTGGTCTTGAATAGTGAGTCTTCGCAGTATATTCCACTCGATCAATTATTTGAAAATATTAATCGTTCTCTACGATCAAAAGGTTACTGGCTGCTTTGTGATTATTTTACCCTTGATAATGCGTCGGGTGTGATGGCCAAGAGCGGACACAACTTTAATGAATTCATGCGCAGAGTGAAGGAAAACGGTTTTAATGTTCTGCATGAGCAGGACATCACGAAGGAAACGACCTATACGCTTGATCTGGCTAGAGATATCGTCAAAAAAGGCAAAGCTGGTTTTGATATCCTCACGCAAAAATTCAGATACGATCATCCAGTTGTAACAAAGATTCTGGCTCGTCTGTTCAGAAAAAAATTGCGTAAGCTGGATGAAGGCGAAGAGCTGTTAGACAGTAAGAAGTTTAGCGAAAATAAAAAATACGTTTTGCTACTGTTACAAAAAAGCACCTAATTTAGATCGCTGTCATTTTTATGTCAGGTTGGTTCTTTACAAGGCCCGTCTAGCCGGCAAGGTTTTGCCGCCTCTCCTCTCCGTTATCATCAAACCGGGAAATTTCAACCGGTTACAATACCTTATACTTTTAATACAGTGTGAAATAGCTGGCACGAGTTTTGCCTCTTAATCTGGTGTGTTTAATCTAAAGTAAGAGGTGAAGTTATGGGCATCAGTGTGAAATTAAAATGGATCGCCCTCCTTGGACTGTTAATCACATTGCCATTACAAACTTCAGCCAGAGAACTGGGCGGATATGTTGGTCTGGGAATGGGGTTTTCTGTGCTTGATGAGGTTTCTCCAAATACCGATACAGCAAGTTCGGCGTCGAAAATCTATCTGGGCGTAAGAATGTTTGGGCCATTAGGCATTGAGGTTGGGTTTTATGACCTGGGTAATTTCAATGATGGTGATGATGATGTCACAGGCACGGGTATAACTGCTGTAGGCAGTCTCATGGCCATGAATGCAACCCTGTTTGCCAAAGCGGGCGTGATTGACTGGGGTGTAGAAGATGTTCCAAGTGGTGCTGAAATTAATGGGACTGACTTAACCTATGCAATAGGCATCGAGTTACCCATATCGCAAAGAGTCATGTTCCGCACCGAGTGGGAAGTGTTCCAGAATATTGGAGAAGACTCAGGTAGTGGTGCAGTTGGGCAGGATATCAATATGCTTAACTTTGGCGTTAATATGAATTTTTAGGATTTAGAAGCAGGGATTGCTTAATTAGTTTGTTAACCGCTCTAGTAAGTCTGCATCATTATTTCGAGGATTGTTGACTCGAGTACTCACAGGATAACTCTCTAATTCAATATCTCTGTTTGAATTTAAGGTTTCGATTTGTATGTTTAAGTCATGATTGTCTGGGTTAAGCCAACTATCAAAATTGTGAGGGTCTAAAATCACTGGCATACGCTGATGAATAGTCTGCATATATTGATTTGCAGCCGTCGTAATGATTGTAAAAGAGTGTATTTCATCATCCCCCTGTTTGTGCCAGACATCCCACAGGCCAGCAAAGGCAAATAGTTCATAATCGGGGCGAAATATATAATGCGGTTGTTTGCTACCATTTTCTGTAGTCCATTCATAAAAACCTGTCGCCGGAACCAGACAACGTTGCGAAGTCAGGCAATGTTTAAATGTTTTTTTCTCAGTCAGTGTTTCGACTCGGGCATTAATCATTTGATATTTGGACTTTGATTCTTTTGACCAGCTGGGTAACAGACCCCATTTCATTTGTTGCGCAATTCGTCCAGTATCGTTTTGCACAATGACAGGAACAGTTTGTGATGGTGCAATGTTATAAGACTGGGCGTACTGCGAAATGCTCAGGTCAATATCAAAATATTCCTGAAAATAAATGGGACCGGCTGCAAGAGTATATCGACCACACATGCTTTAGGGTGTCGCTGGTAATCCCGCCTTGATTAAATGACCAATAAATTTTTCCATTAATGCTTTGTCGGTGATTGGAATATTATTTCGTATATGGTCAACAGAAGTCTCCGGACTTGAGATGCGTATTTGTTCAACTTCCCATTTGGCATCGTCAAGGTTACCAGATGCGGCGTAGGTTGCAGCCAGATATATTCTTGGATTAATAGCATTCTCATTACGTTCCAGTGCGACCAAAAGATTCTTTATCGCTTCGGTGTAGTTGCCAAGAATATATTGAGAGCGGCCGAGATTGTATGGATAGTCCCAGGTGTAATGCGGATTGAGTTGCATGCCTCGTTTAATGTATATTATCGCCTCTGTAGCTTTGCCGCGATTGTTATTGATCAAGGCCAGCAGGCCATAACCATCGGCATAATTGGGCGCAAGTTTGATGGCCTGTTTCACCGCATCGGCGGCCTTTACTAATTCCTTCTGATACATCAATGAGTAACCTAAAGCCCAGAAGGCCTGTGGCGAAGTGGGATCAAGTTCTGTTGCCAGCACTGCAAGTGTGTAGGCTCGGTTTAAAGTTTCATTCGGTGAGTCAGTCCAGCCTCGCCAGTAATCAACATTCAGTGAGACCGATAATGCGCCATGGGCACGCGCAAATTTTGAGTCTAGCTTTATCGCCTGTCGATAGGCGTCCTGAGCTCTTTTGTTTGCATCAGCGCTACGTATCTTGAAAAGTTTCTGTCCCTGCAAAAATAATTCGTAGGCTTCAAAGTTTGTCGTTGGACGCTTGTTTAAGCGGTTTTGATCTGCAGGGGTCAGTTGTAATGCCAGTGCGCGCACAATGTTCTGTGTTAATTCATCCTGTGCACTGGCCAGACTGGTTTCTTTATGAGTATAAGCCTTGGCCCAGAGATTGGTACCATTGGAGGCATCGATGAGTTTTACATTAATACGCCAGCGTTTTGCTGATTTTCTGACACTGCCTTCAAGTAAATAGTCCGCACCGAGTTCATTGCGGATCACTTGTGGCTGAATCTGCTGCCCCCTGTAACGTGAAACGGCACTGCGTGATAAAACAATAATGCCAGACAGTGCCGATAGGTCCGTGTTGATATCATCCGTAATTCCTTCGACAAAATAATCCTGCTTGTGATCCTTGTTGATATTTACAAACGGAAGAATGGCCAGTCTTTTTAGCTGACTGCCATCTGACGAGCCTGAATCCATTGGGTTAACAAATAAATAGATAGATACCGCAATCACGAGCGCGGCAATCCCAGCGAAGAATAGTTTTTGACTGGGTAGTGCTGTTTTCTGGTTTGGCTTATCGGCTTGTTCAGTCGCTGCAACTGGGTTAACCGGAACCATCAGCCGGTAACCTTTCTTTGAAACCGTCTCGATATAGCGTGGGTTGCGCGAGTCATCACCCAGCGCCTTACGCAGTTTAATAATGCTGCTGGCCAATGCGTCATAGCCTACCACCATCCCGGCCCAGGCCTCGGCTTCCAGTTTTTCGCGACTGAGTACCTGACCCTGATGTTGGGCCAGCAGGCTCAGCACTTTCATCACCCGTGGCTGAATATGGACAGATTGTTCATTTTTGCTGATGCGATCGGCGCGAGGATCGACAAGCCAGTCACCCAGCCGGAAGGCTTCTGCGCTGAAATCAAATTGACCTTTTTTATCCGGTCCAGTCATACGAGCAGCTCGTCAGTGGTCTAAGTTATTGATTTTATTAGTTGGTCGACTTTTGGTCGAATATTGTTTGGGAATTAACCAGACAACGACCGCAAATCCCATCCCTGTTTTGACCAGAATCTCCCTACAGCGTAGCAAAAAAACAGCTTTTAGTTTCCGGATAAAAGTCCGGAGTAAGAAATAACCAATTAATTGTAGGAGTTAAGAAAATGAACATGATTAACAATCTCAGGAAATTAGCCAGTCTGATTTTATTAATGTCTCTCGTTGCGTGCGGTGGTGGTGGAGATGGTTCGCCGGACAATGGTGCGCCTGCACAGGACGATGAACCTACACCTGCCGCCGCCGTAGTCCATCTGGATGATGTCATGACTTTGATTGAAGCCGAGGCATTAAAGCATAGCTATTTACTTTCTGATCTGAATGCAGAGGCATCAACGATTTCAGATAGCTATGCCGGGATTGATTACACAATTCAACTGCTTGGTTTTGCATTATGTATTCCTGATGATCTTTACGCTGCTCCAGATGAGGCGCTAGTCTCAGGTGCGACAACAGCCTATGGTTGTGATAATGCCTTTAGTTTTAGTTATTCAGCTACTGATCCATCAACTATTACCGTAACCATAGACATAGCTGAATTCTATGCAGACTTGCAGGGTTCATACACATTAATTCTGCAGAATAATTTTTATGCCTATATCACTGCAACCAATGTTCGCATAATGGTTGATGTGCCTATCGTAAATAATGGCGATGGTACCTATCAGATCAATCTCTCAGCAGCATTTCCCGTTTCCTTAACCGCTGGATCAATCACTGCAGCGAGTGATGATTCATGGGTAAATCTGGGCATCATGGCTTTCGATTTTCACGGACATCTTGACAGTATGCTCATTACAGAAGTTGAAAAGGCGTTTGAGGATGGCATTAAGGTAAATATCAACAACATACCTGAAGCAGCTAGCTTCACGTTTTAATTGATTAGCGAATGGAGCGGAGTGTTTTTCCTTAATCAATTATGACCAGCACTCTATCTCCATATCTTTTATAGAAACAAGAAAGGAGAAAACCATGAAAAAATATATTAGCAGTTTAATCGTTATGATCTTATTCACCGCAAGCCAGGCGAATGCAGCCGTTGTTGGAAAGATTGCCAAGTACTACGCAGGCGGTACTAATCTGTATTCTTATATTGCCTATGATGACAAGATCAAAGGTAAACGCCCTGCAGTGATTGTTGTGCCAGACTGGTGGAACAACAGCAAGTTTGCGCGTGACCGTGCCGATACACTGGCCGAAATGGGTTATACCGCCATGGTGATGGATATCTATGGTGATGGA
>JAOULB010000168.1 GCA_029882235.1 Gammaproteobacteria bacterium
ATTACCCGAACTTGCGAAGAAAAATCTGGGTGCTCTTAGAATATGGTCTGCCGCATGTTCAACGGGGCAGGAAGCTTATTCAACAAGTATGATTCTTTCAGAATTCCAGGCTTCGAACCCAGGCTCATTGCCTAGCTTTATTGAAATTGTCGGTACGGATATATCACCCACAGTATTAACGATGGCCAGGGATGGAGTTTATGATGAAATCAATGTGATGCGTGGTTTATCCGAGGAGCGTCGTGAACGATATTTTACAAAAAAGGATCAAAGCTGGGAGCTGCGCCCAGCAATCAAAGGTATAGTCAGGTTTGCAGATCTGAATTTATTAAGTAGTTATTCTTTATTAGGGAAATTCGACATCATCTTCTGTCGTAATGTTTTAATCTATTTCTCATCAGAAAGTAAAACGGACATTCTTAATCGTATGGCCGCAATTATGAATCCTGGTGGTTATTTGATCCTCGGTGGGTCAGAGTCACCGACGGGCTACTCACATGCCTATGAGATGGTGCGCTACTCACAGGGCGTTATTTACCGTCTTAAAGGTGGTTAAACTCCTCATTTCAAACTGAACTGGCTTGATCTTGCCGTAGTTTTTGCCAGATTTGCCGCAATTACAAATCTAATATCCAATAAAATCATGTAGTTATGATGTGGCATGGCTGTTGCAATCCCAGAGTGTAAACAATTAACTGGGAAATGCTCATGCAATTCAGTTTCGAAAAAGCACTTGGTATTCATGAACCGGCTCTTCATACACAGAGTCGCCGTGCACAGATTTTAGCGGCCAATGTTGCCAATGCCGATACGCCTAAATTCAAGGCACGTGATATTGATTTTCATGCGGCTCTGGAACTCGCGCAAAAATATCCAAAAGGCTACGGCCCATTAACAACTTCAAATACTCGACACATCCAGCCAGCAGGATTCCGTTATGGTTACGAAGTGCTTTATCGGCAGCCGCGTCAGGCATCAATTGATGGTAATACGGTAGAAACCGAAACTGAAATGTCAGAGTACACCGAAAATTCGGTGCGCTATATGGCCAGCCTGCGTTTTCTTGGCGGCAAGATCCAAACCTTACAATCAGCAATTAAAGGGCAATAATCATGTCATTGTTTAATGTCTTTGATGTTTCAGGTACCGCGCTTCACGCACAGACTCTTCGTCTGAACACAACCGCGAGTAATATGGCAAATGCGAATACAGCGAGTAGCAGTATTGATCAAACCTATCGCGCCAGACACCCTATATTTGCTCCCATGCTAGATGATGTTGAGGAACAACAAAAAGGTGTGGGTGTAAGAGTTTTAGGTATTGTTGAAAGTCAGGCGCCATTAAAACGTGAATATAATCCCGCGCATCCATTAGCCGGAGAAGATGGATACGTATCATTGCCTAATGTGAATGTGGCTGAAGAAATGGCAAATATGATTTCAGCTTCACGTTCATACCAATCAAATATTGAGTTAATGAACAGCGCAAAACAGATGTTATTGCGAACAATATCACTTGGTCAGTGATATTAAGGAGCGAGAGAAATGAATGGTATAGATAATAAAACAATTAATAAACCAGATTCAGGTGAGCCAACCTATGAAAGCCTGGGTCTGGCCAGACCGAAGGAAGGACTTAAAGAGAAAGGCCTTGGGCAGGATGAGTTTCTGTCATTAATGGTTGCACAAATGAGTAATCAGGATCCGATGAAACCCATGGAAAATGGTGAGTTCATTAGTCAGATGGCACAGTTTAGTGCAGCAAAAGGTATGAAGGAGATTAAAGACTCATTTACATCACTGGCTGAAGCCTTGCAGTCAAGTCAGGCTCTACAGGCTTCAAGTATGGTGGGCCGAACTGTGCTGGTTCCTGGTGATAGTGCGCTGTTGCCAGAAGATGGTGCTCTTAAGGGTAAAGTCGATCTCAAAAATGGCGCGGCCGAACTTGTTGTAAGTGTGATGGATGAAGCGGGCCAATTACTTAAGAAAATACCACTTGGGCGTCAGGCGCCTGGGCAGATTGAATTTAGCTGGAAAGGAGAAATCGATCGGGGCGTCGACGACCCTGATGCTGCAAAAGAACAGGCAGAACCTGGTCGGTACAAAATACGTGCAGATGTCATAGTCGATGGTAAACCAGAAGGTGTTGATACGCTGGTTTTAGATAAGGTGGAAAGTGTTTCGCTGGGCAAGGGTGTGAAATCGGTAACACTGAATCTGGGAAATTCAGGTTCAGCAACACTTTCTAATGTTAAAGAAGTAATGTGATTCAGGCAGAGGAGGAATAACCATGCCATTTCGTGCAGCACTAAGTGGAATTAATGTCGCCGGTAATGATCTTAAAGTGATTGGTCATAACGTAGCGAACGCCAGTACCACGGGCTTTAAAGGTTCACGCGCCGAGTTTGTTGATGTTTATGCAAATGCAGCAGAAGGTGCATCGGCAAATAGTATCGGTTCAGGTGTTCGGCTTGCGTCGGTTCGACAACAGTTTGGTCAGGGTAATATTGGGTTTACCGATAACAAACTTGATCTGGCGATTAATGGTCGAGGATTTTTTATTCTTGATGATAATGGTGGTCGCGCCTATAGTCGTAACGGTATTTTCTCTGTAGACCGTGAAGGCTGGGTTGTTAACTCAAGTGATCAAAAGCTGGTCATCAGTGAGACAGATGAAGAGGGTAATCTTACAGGAGGTGTTGGACCACTTCGGATTGACAAGTCCAATATCAGTCCTCAGGCAACCGGTAATATTGAAGTAGGGGTTAACCTGGATAGTGGACAGGATCGTCCCTTAGCTGTTCCATTTGATCCAAATACACCATCATCTTTTAACCATTCAACTTCATTAACCTTGTATGACTCTCTCGGTGTTGAGCATTTATCAACAATCTATTTTGTAAAAGGTGAACAGCCAAACACATGGGAAGTGTATACCACAGTTGATGGGAAAGACGTCAAAGGTGGTTTACAGCCACCATTCGCACCTGATCTTGTTACTTTTGATGGTGCGGGTCGCTTGCAGATGATCAATGGTGTGCAGGTTCCTCCAGGAAAGATTGAATACCCGGATTATGTGACGGACACAGGATCAGCGCCAATGAAAATGGCTCTGGATATGATGGGTGCAACACCAACTACACAATATGGTGGTAAGTTCGATGTGAACGCACTGGTGCAGGATGGTTATACAACAGGACGCGTTATTAGTGTCGACGTGGATGAAACCGGTTATATCACCACACGTTATAGTAATGGTCAGTCCAGACAGCTTGGTCTGGTAAGCCTTGCAGACTTTGCCAACCCCGAAGGCCTGCGGCAATTGGGTGATACAGCCTGGGCAGAGAGTTTTGCCTCGGGTGAAGTGCTCGTCGGTAATCCAGGTACAGGTACAGTTGGTTTGATTCAACCGGGGTCGCTGGAAGACTCAAATGTGGATCTCACTGGTGAGTTGGTGAAGATGATTATTGCGCAACGAAATTTCCAGGCCAGTGCGCAAATTGTTCGAACCGCAGACACCGTAACCCAAACAGTCATTAACATCAGATAAAACTGATACTTAATTAGCGGAGCATAATATGGATCGGATGTTATATGTAGCGATGAATGGAGCCAAGCAGAATATGCTGGCCCAGACAGCGAATACAAATAACCTGGCTAATGTCAGCACACCTGGCTTTCGTGCTGACTATGCCAGTTTCCGAAGTATGCCCGTGTTTGGTCTGGGGCATCCAACCCGAGTTTATTCCATGGCTGAACGCCCCGGTATTGATCTTAATCCCGGTGGCTTAAATACAACGGGCAACCCACTTGATGTTGCCGTTGATGGAGATGGTTATATCGCTGTTCAGGCAAAGGATGGCAATGAGGCGTTTACTCGTGCAGGCAATCTGAGAATTACCGCAACGGGTTTAATGATCACAGCAGGTGGAGAGCCCGTTTTAGGTAATGCTGGCCCTATCAGTTTGCCACCAGCAAAATCGATATTGCTAAAGATGGCACGATATCAATTATTCCAATGGGTCAACCAAATGATGAGATGGAAGTTGTTGGACGAATCAAACTTGTCAATCCTCCTGCTGGTGAGATCTATAAAGGTAACGATGGTTTATTAAGAATAAAAGATGGATCAACGGCAGTTGCAAATGCGAATGTAAGTCTTATTTCTGGTGCGTTAGAGTCGAGTAATGTAAATATTGCTGAAGCACTAGTGAATATGATTGATTCAGCACGTGAGTTTGAATTGCACGTTAAGTTAATGAAAACAGCAGATGAACATGCAGACAAGGAAATGCAGTTTGTTCGGCTTGGTTAATTGAATCGGAGTTAAATAATGGCACAGGCACTATGGGTAGGTAAAACGGGTCTAGAAGCTCAACAGAGCAGGTTATCTGTAATTAGTAATAACCTGGCGAATGCGAGCACAACTGGTTTTAAACGGGATCGGATTTTATTTGAAGATCTCTTATATCAGAATATTCGCCATGCGGGTGCACAAACGAGTCAGGACACTGAGCTGCCATCAGGTTTATCTCTTGGTACAGGTGTGCAAATGGTGGCAACGCAAAAGCTCCATAGTCAGGGCAATGTCTTACAGACACAAAATCCATATGATATGGCAATTCAGGGATTTGGATTTTTCCAGGTGTTGCATCCAAATGGCAACATGGCCTATTCACGCAACGGTGAGTTTCAAATAAATGGTGAGGGTGAAATTGTCACATCATCAGGATACAAACTTCAACCTAATATTACTGTGCCACCCAATGCAATGAGTGTCTCAGTGGGTAAAGATGGTGTGGTTTCGATTACTTTACCAGGTCAACCAGAACTCAATCAGATTGGTCAGATTCAACTGGCAACATTCCAGAATCCATCAGGTTTAACCGCGGTAGGTGAAAACCTGTTTGTTGAAACTGCAGCGAGTGGCGCTCCGCAGGTAGGTACCCCAGGGGTTAACGGGATTGGTACCGTTATTCAGGGATCACTCGAAGGCTCAAATGTGAACGTAGTGGAAGAATTAGTGAATATGATTGAAACCCAGCGTGCCTATGAAATGAATTCAAAGGCCATTTCAACAATGGACCAGATGTTGCAGTACCTGAATAACAACGCTTGATAGGGTGAAGATAATGAATAATTATATCACGAAAGTAACAGTCAACATATTGTTTATAGTTTCTCTGTTACTGCAATCAGCGTGTGTGGATGGCCCCTTGTTCAGAAAAAAATCGGACCCCTATGCACCGACAAAACCTCAGGAAGTTGAAATCCCAAAAGTGAGTAATGGGGCAATATACCAGCAGGGCATGACCGTCGGTTTGTTTGACAACAGAACCGCACGGCTAGTTGGTGACATTCTAACTATTGATCTGGTTGAAACAGCCAACTCCAGTTCTAATTCAAGTACGACTACAAAAAAGGA
>JAOULB010000169.1 GCA_029882235.1 Gammaproteobacteria bacterium
CTGAGATCAAAACTGCCTGCATGCGTGGGCCCATCGGGGCCAACCACTCCCGCACGATCTATGGCAAACAATACTGGCAGGTTTTGCAAAGCGACATCATGGATGAGTTGATCATAGGCGCGCTGTAAAAACGAGGAATAAATGGCGACAACCGGTTTCAGGCCCTCGCAGGCGAGGCCAGCAGACATGGTCACCGCATGTTGTTCGGCGATGCCGACATCATAATAACGTTCAGGAAATTCTTCAGAGAATTTAACCAGACCGGAGCCTTCTCGCATTGCTGGGGTAATACCGACCAGTCGTTTATCCAGACGCGCCATGTCGCACAGCCAGTCACTAAACACACCGGTGTAGGTAATCCCTGAGGATTTTTTTGCGTCCATACTTCCAGATTCTGGATGGAATGGACCAACGCCATGATAGGCACAGGGGTTATCTTCAGCGGGTTTAAAGCCTTTACCCTTGCGAGTTACCACATGCAAAAAACGTGGGCCTTTGAGCTGGCGTAGATTGGTCATGGTTTTGACCAGTGTTTCCATATCATGGCCGTCGATGGGGCCAATGTAATTAAAGCCAAGTTCTTCAAACAGGGTGCCGGGTACGACCATGCCCTTGACGTGTTCTTCGGTACGACGTGCCAGCTCCCAGACCGAGGGAATGGTACTCAGGACCTTTTTACTGCCTTCACGCATGGAGGCGTAGAACTTACCCGAGAGTAATTTGGCCAGGTGATTCGATAACCCACCCACATTCTGTGAGATCGACATATCGTTATCATTCAGGATGACCAGCAGATTGGCATCAAGATCACCGGCATGGTTGAGTGCTTCAAAGGCCATACCCGCGGTCATGGCCCCATCGCCTATTACCGCGACGACATCACGATCATGCTGTTGCTGGCGACTGGCCAGCGCCATACCCAGGGCAGCGCTGATTGAGGTGCTGGAGTGACCGACACCAAAGGTGTCATAAATACTTTCGTCGCGTTTTGGGAATCCAGCTAGCCCCCCTTTTTGTCGCAGAGTCGTCATTTGTTCTTTACGGCCAGTCAGAATTTTATGCGGATAACTCTGGTGACCAACATCCCACACCAGTCGATCATCAGGGGTATTAAATACGTAATGCAGGGCGACGGTGAGTTCAATCGTGCCCAGCCCCGCGGCCAGATGCCCGCCAGTATTGCTGACAGACTGGATCAAAAAGTCACGTAGTTCATCGGCCAGCGGTTGCAGCTGATCGAGCTTGAGCTGGCGTAAGTCAGCAGGCAGATTAATAGAATCCAGCAGGGGGTGTGTGGCAGTGGTCGACATGGGTATATTCTTTCATTTATCTGGTTGAAGATCACCCAGATCAGTGAAAAAAAGCAGAGTTTTGAGCCCGGTTTAGCAGGCTTTGGGATTAGTATTCCCGTTCAATGATGTATTTGGCCAGAGCGCGTAGCGGATCGGCTTTTTCGTCAAAATCCTTGATGCTGTTGAGCGCATCCTGTTGCAACTCTAGCGCCATACTTTTGGCCTCTTCCAGGCCCACCAGAGCGGGGTAGGTCGGTTTATTATTGGCCTGATCCGAGCCCTGCGGTTTGCCCAGGGTGTCGGTGTCGGCAATCTCATCGAGGATGTCATCCTGGATCTGAAAGGCCAGCCCAATACATTTGGCGTAGTGATCCAGTTTCATAAGCCGGCCGGGTTCAATATCCGGACGACACATGGCCCCCAGCTTCACACTGGCACGGATCAGGGCACCGGTCTTGTGGATATGCATATTTTCCAGTTCGGCAATGGTCAGGGTTTTTCCGACGGCAGCCAGGTCGATGGCCTGTCCTCCTGCCATGCCGCGCGAGCCACTGGCGATGGCGAGAATATCCAGCATCTCAATTCGGCTTTCGGCCGAGATCTCAGCGGGGAGGTATTTTGCCAACAGATGAAAGGACTGACATTGCAGGGCATCACCTGCAAGGATAGCGGTGGCTTCATCGAAGGCGCGATGACAGGTTGGTTTACCTCGGCGCAGGTCATCGTCATCCATGGCGGGAAGATCATCATGCACCAGTGAATAGGCATGGATCATCTCCACAGCACAGGCCACGGCATCGAGGCCCGATTCCAGGCTGTCGACAGCATGACCCGTGGCATATACCAGTAACGGCCTAATCCGCTTGCCGCCATTGAGCACGGCATAGTGCATGGCCTTGTGGAGTGTTTCTGGTGGCGTTGTTTCTGAGGGTAATAATTCGACAAGCGCGCGATCAACCCGCGCCTGCCATTCCTGCATAAGATTCTCGAGACTCACGGAATTATTCAGGATCGAAGGGGGCCAGTTCTTCCTGCCCCGGTTGCTTCATCAGGATCTGGACTTTTTGCTCGGCTGATTTCAGGGCCTGTTGGCAACTACGAGTCAACTCAATGCCACGCTGGAAATCTTCCAGTGCCTGCTCAAGTGAGAGCTCACCTTTTTCCATGCGTTCGACCAGAGTTTCCAGTTCTGACAGGGCAGATTCAAAATCAGCAACTCCTAAAGTGGAAGTTTTACTGGTTTTTTTGGCAGATTTTTTCGGCACGTGAAGGGTTCGTCCTGGCTGTTGGGGTGGGTAAATTAGCCTAGAACGATGAGGGGGTCAAATTACGTCTTTGGCAGCAATAACCATGCGATATTTGCTGAAATTTAGAATAAGTCTTGACATGTATCCGGGGCTGATCTATCTTTCCATCTCAATTTAGAATTAGTCTAAATTTTAATTGCCCACCAGGGTAAGTATGCCAAATGAATGAACGGAGGAATGTTATGGCAGATTTGAAAGGTAGTAAAACTGAACAAAGCCTGAAGGATGCCTTTGCGGGCGAATCTCAGGCGAATCGTCGTTATCTCTACTTCGCAGCAAAGGCTGATGTAGAAGGCTACAACGATGTTGCTGCGGTATTTCGCTCAACAGCTGAAGGTGAAACAGGCCATGCTCACGGCCATCTGGAATATCTGGAAGCCGTTGGCGATCCAGCCACAGGCCTGCCTATCGGTGGTACTGCGGATAACCTGAAGGCTTCAATTGCCGGTGAAACGCATGAGTACACTGATATGTACCCAGGCATGGCAAAAGCTGCACGTGATGAAGGCTTTGATGAAATCGCGGACTGGTTTGAAACTCTGGCCAAGGCCGAGCGTTCACATGCCAACCGTTTCCAGAAAGCACTGGATAATCTGGATAGCTAAGCTCTTCGAATATTGGCTGGGGAATCTTCCTCAGCCTTATTCGTCTAAAAATTTCATTCATTAAATCAAACAGGGTTAAGTTCAATGAGTATTAAAGAAGGCAGTCTTGAGGCACCAACCCGCCACGCACTCGACTGGCAGAGTGAAGACTTCTATAACGAAGAGTCTTTATTCAAAGAGCTCGAACGTGTTTATGACATCTGTCATGGCTGTCGCCGTTGTGTGAGCCTGTGTCAGTCATTCCCAACCCTGTTTGATTTAGTTGATGAATCCGACACCTTTGAAGTGGATGGTGTCGCCAAAGAAGATTACTGGAAGGTTGTGGATCACTGCTACCTCTGTGACCTTTGTTATATGACTAAATGCCCCTATGTGCCGCCTCATGAGTGGAACCTGGACTTTCCGCATTTAATGCTGCGTGCCAAGGCTGTTAAATTTAAAAAACAGGGCGCATCGACACGCGATAAATTACTGACATCGACGGATGCAGTTGGTAAAACCATTGGTATTCCGATCATTGTTAACACGGTCAACGCCGTAAATAGCATCAAACCAGCACGTAAGGTACTGGAAGCCACATTAGGTGTGCATGCCGATGCCAAGTTACCCAAGTATCACAGCTCAACCCTGCGCAAGCGACTGTCTGGTCATCAATCAGTGCTTGAAGCTCAAGCCGGTGAAACAACCAAAGGTAAGGTTGTGTTGTATGCGACCTGTTATGGCAATTACAACGAACCCCATCTTGGAGAAGATCTGACCGCCGTGTTTGAGCATAACGGTATCCCCGTTACCCTGGCCGAAAAAGAACAGTGCTGTGGTATGCCCAAGCTTGAACTGGGTGATCTTGAATCTGTACAGAAGGCGAAAGAAGCCAACATTCCCGTGCTGGCCAAATTAGTTGATGAAGGTTGGGATATTGTGGCGCCAGTGCCGTCCTGTGCGTTGATGTTTAAGCAGGAGCTTCCACTGATGTTTCCAGATGATGTTGATGTGCAGAAGGTCAAAGCGGCCATGTATGACCCGTTTGAATACCTGATGCTGCGCCATAAGGAAGGCAAGCTCAATACCGATTTCAAAAACCCATTAGGTAAAGTTTCTTATCATGTGGCTTGTCATCAGCGTGTGCAGAACATTGGCATGAAAACCCGTGACCTGCTGCAACTGGTTCCCGAGACCACGGTCGAACCGATTGAGCGATGTTCAGGGCATGACGGCACCTATGCGGTGAAAAAAGAGTTTCATGAAGCCTCAATGAAAATTGCGCGCCCGGTGGTGAATAAGGTGAAACAGGCTGAAGCTGATCATTATGGTAGTGACTGTCCGATGGCTGGACACCAGATCGAAAACGGCCTGAAGGATGGGCGCGAGCCGGAGCACCCAATTAGTCTTATTCGTAAAGCTTACGGAATCTAACAAAAGTATGAGCAGGTGAAGAACATGGCCCAACTAGCAAGAGAAGATTTATTTAGTCTGGAAGAATATGCCGAACAGCGCGCCGAGTTTCGTGCGCGTGTCATGGAGCATAAAAAGAGTCGCCAGGTGCATCTTGGTGAACATGCGACTCTGTATTTTGAGAATAAGCTCACCATGCAGTACCAGATTCAGGAAATGCTGCGTATCGAAAAGATTTTTGATAAAGAAGGTATTCAGGAAGAACTGGATGCCTACAATCCACTGATTCCCGATGGTAATAATCTGAAGGCGACCTTCATGGTTGAATATGATGACGTCGATGAACGTAAAGTCGCGTTGGCTCAACTCATCGGCATTGAGGACAAAGTCTGGATTCAGATCAAAGGCTTTGATAAAAGTTATGCCATTGCAGACGAAGATCTGGAGCGTGACAATGCTGAAAAGACGTCCTCGGTTCATTTTATGCGATTTGAATTTACTGATGAGATGGTTGCGGCGGCTAAATCCGGGGCGGACATAGCCATTGGTGTTGAACACAGTAACTATACGAGCTCAATGGATCCCGTGCCGACAGCGATTCGTGATTCATTGACGGCGGATTTTGACTGATATTAGTGTGGCAGGAATACTCCAGGTCCTTGGTGCCTGAAAATCGTCTTTAATAGGTATATTATCAATAAAAACAAAGACATATAGGTGTCGGATATTGTTACACCCCGTTATTTTTACCATAGGTGTATGAGAAATAAGGCTTTTTATGTTAACTGCATCACATTTTTACTGAATT
>JAOULB010000170.1 GCA_029882235.1 Gammaproteobacteria bacterium
TACCGTTGATTATGGTTGGCTCACGGTTGTTTCAAAACCTCTGTTCTGGTTGCTCGACTGGTTACATGAATTTTTAGGTAACTGGGGTTGGGCAATTATTGTTGTAACCATTCTTATCAAGCTGGCGTTTTATAAACTGTCTGAAGCCAGTTATAAATCCATGGCCAATATGCGCCGCATACATCCACGTCTGGTTGGTCTAAAAGAACGCTATGGCGATGATAAGCAAAAAATGCATCAGGCCATGATGGATATCTATCGTAAGGAAAAGATCAATCCACTCGGTGGTTGTTTACCGATTCTGATTCAGATCCCCGTCTTTATCGCACTCTACTGGGTATTATTAGAAAGTGTTGAGTTACGTCAGGCACCCTGGATCTTATGGATTCAGGATATGTCACGCGCTGATCCCTACTTCATCCTCCCTGTAGTAATGGGTGTGACCATGTTTATCCAGCATAAACTCAATCCGGCACCGGTCGATCCCATGCAGGCAAAAATGATGATGGCCCTGCCCTTCGTCTTCACCATCTTCTTCGCCTTCTTCCCGGCGGGACTGGTGTTGTACTGGGTAGTCAATAATACGCTTTCGATTGCGCAGCAGGCTTACATTACTAAAGTGGTTTTGGCGGAGAAAAAGGCAGTATCCTAATCGCTAAAAGACAACGCCTTGTTATCCTTATATTTATAGGGTAACATTTGGCGTGTCAATAAGGGGTAAGGAAATGTATAAATGGAAGTTTGAACGTCCTCGTCAGTTAATTAATACGGCTCTAAGCACAGTTCTATTAACTTTTATCTCCGCATGTTCTAGTGGTGATGGAGGTAACGGACTTTCTTCCGAAGATAATTCGAATACTAACTTTTCTACTTCAAACTCGTCTGAAACAGTTCTAAATGGGAATAATTTTGGACGTAATCTTAGCGATATAGCCAATCTAAGAAAACCTATTACATTCACTGTTACAAATCCGGATGATCGTTTTTCTTTTGGCACAGCTTATGCTGCCAGACCGACTGCATCATCAAACGGTTTGTACTGGATGGTATATGTAACAAATACCACAGCGAATGAAACTTTTTGTTTTATTCAATTCAATGGTGGAGATTACCGTAATGATGCAGATGAAATTGTTGTCGGAGTTGTGCTGGGATTTACTTTTGTTGATGGTAGTGTGCGTCGACTAAGTAATTCTGGTTCGGAAACAAACACATGTCTAGGACCTGGTGAACGAGGTATATTAAACGGTATAGAGTTGCAAGACGGCTTGTATGATAGTTTGGCAGGCATAGTGTTTGATTCTATAAGTGTAAGTTCTAATTCGTCTGAGCTTCTTGCAGCACATGTCACGCATGAAGCGGCTTTTTCTGTCATCGATGGTTCATCTTTTAATATGACGGTAAAGAATATCGGAACTGAAGCAGCGATTTTGGATAGTGTTTCATTGTATTTATTAGTCGATGAGGAAAATCAGCCGTTGATATGGGGATTTGTTTCTCCAGAAGATGGCTGGGATGGCAGGCTTGCTGCTGGTGCTGAGGGAACATTATTTGATATAAAGTTCTATGACGGAATTTCTAATAAGATGTTTGTCTATCTCGATTATGATACTGCGGGTCCGATAGCTTCGATCTCAATTGATAGAGATGAAATACTAAGTCCTTCAGACTTTCCAGGTGCTGATGAATACAATATCTATATAAATAATCTTCGTAATGTTACGGAGAATAATAAGCTGTTATTGCTGAATAGATAATCTGCATATATAGCCTTATCGGATCTCATGGCCAATTATTCAAAAATTTCTATATTTTAATAATGATTAAGTACATTACTAATATTTCCCTGATTTTATCACTCGCAGCTTGCAGCTCGTCGGTAGTAGTATTCACACCAGATAAGCATAAAGATACTGCAAAAGCCGCATTTTCCACCCAAATGGACGATGACGCCGCCTTGTTAATGGAAGTTGACTGTAAAAAATATCAGATATCAAAAGAGGTGATTGAAGATAGGGAGCCAAAAGAAGCAGCGAAAAAATTACAATCTATCCCCGCCGGCAAACCACTGACTTTTTATTACCAGAATATGGAGATTGGTGAACCCGTAAAAGAGCCTGTATCAATTTCAGGTTATGGTTATAGGGTTGAGTTAAAGGAAAAACCAGCCTCAGAAGACTGTGAGGCAAGTATTACATTTATCCCAGAAAAAAATAAAAACTATGAAATATTTTATGGTGCAACCAAAGACAATGAATGTCATATTTTTGCATATGAAATGACGAATTCACTCAAGGCGAAAAAGAAAAAGTTCAAGAAGATTAAATTACTTCCCCGCCCCTCGTGTTAACACAACACAGCCTGAAGCGCACTGGTAATCTAAAACGATTAATGGGTGTGATTGTTATTAGTTTGTCTGTTGCCGCAGTCTTATATCAATTCGCTGAATCCAAAAAGGGTGGTGTCTATCAAACCATTGGTAAACAACTTGCCGTTATGATCGATGCCAGTAAGGTTGTCCTGATTAGTAGCCCTTCTTCTTGTGGTATGGCGAGTAGTAATATAATTCCACAGGCCCCGGCAGAGCTTTTTGTTGAATATTTGAAGACTAACCACCTAAAGGCGAAGCCCGAAAGTCTTACCGTTCTCAGTGAGCACTATCAGGTGTTAAGTAGTCAGCAGAGCCTGGCCTTTTTCCGTGGTGATTATGAGCCTCAAGAATTAGAAAACCGCCAGTTGATTTTATTGTCCCTGATCGGCTTTGATAAAACCCGGCAACATGCCCTGATCTGTATTCGTTCTAAGGAAATGGCGGATCTGGTTTATTTGCAAAAGGGAAAGCAAGGCTGGGCGATCAGCCAGTGGGTGCCGATCTGGCTACGTTAAAGTATTAACGCGTATCTATGAGCCGAGTTATGGAGACAAAATTAAAGGGCCCGAAGACCCTTTAAAGGAAGAAATGATTAGTAAAGAGTATATTCTAATACTTGGGCAAGAGAATCATCAGGAGTGAACCAAATATTGTCAATACCCGGCCAGTCATAAGATGAGCGCTTTAAAATAAAGCCAGATGGGTGATATTCAACATCCGAATAGTCATGTATCTCATGTGTGGCTAAATCCCAATCTTGATTGTCGAATTTTATTCCTTTTACAACTCGAGATGGGTTGCCGTTTTCATCAAGGTTTATATAAGACCTTTCAAAACCAGAACGAACATCATCACTGGTATGCCAGAGACCATCACCACCAGCAGAGCCATATTCAATCATTTTCATTAGAACATTATTTTCATTGTAACTAAGTTGGTAATAGTGGCCTATGTCGTCGTTTGTAAATGGAGTGTTATCAAGGCCTTCGCCATATCGAATAGTTATGCGAGTTAAATTGTTGTGTTGATCATAGTTTCTAGATTCGTATATGTAAGACATTTCGTCATCATTAGTAAACCAGTCGGCATCTGGTCCACTATAATAGGCAGCAATAGATAATTGATTTCCATTGGTGTCATACTCAGTATTTGTATAGCTGAGAATAGTATCATCACTGTTTTCCCAAATACGATCTAAGCCGGATGTTCCATATAAAATTGTTTGTGATGATAAACCATCATCGGCAAAGATTGTCTTACGATAACGGTACATTTCGTCATCGTCGGTGAAGAGCTCTAAATCCAGCCCCGGTGAATAATAGTTTATTTGAGTTAGTCGTTGTTGAGCATCATATTGATAGGTTCTATAAGTAAGAGCTTTATCATCATCGGTATACCACTCTGCATCTAGACCTCTTTCTGTATAGTTGATCGCAAGGTCACGTTTGCCAAATTCATTTAGCGAGTAACGAGTGTAATTGTCAATCGAATCTATTCCATTGTATTGAGTAGCAAGAGTTAACCCTGAACCTGATGGGCCATCATCCCCACCACCACAGGCAGTAAAGAGCAGACTTGAAGATATAACAGATAATAATAAAGTATTGCGTAACATGTATTCCCCCCTCAAACGCTATCCATAAATACTTATATTTTATCGTGTCATAGTAACAGCCGAGCGAAACTGGGTAAAGTTGTGGTGATGTATTAGCGAGGAAGGAGATGAATAAAATGGTTAAAAAGTAAACAAACTTTTCACAGGTAACTTAATTTATGATTTATTTCGCCATATTTTTACAAGCCTCGGGATAAAGGCGACACAAGCAAGTAAGGCCAGAGCAATTAATCCTTTCTGGATCAATCCTTCACTACCCGTAACGGCTTCTTTTCCTGCATAACCCAGATAGGTATAGGCAAAGCCACCGGGGAGCATGCAGATATAAGATGTAATGATGTAATGGGATAATTTGATACGTGTTAAACCCAGCGCATAGTTCAACAGGTTAAATGGAAATAAGGGCACCAGTCGAACAAAGGCAATAAAACGCCAGCCTTCCTTTTCGACGCCGTGTTTAAGTTGTTTGAGTTTACCTGCAGATTTTTGTTCTACTGCATCTGATGCCAGGTAGCGTGCAATGATAAAGGCCAGTGTCGCGCCAATAGTTGCGCCGGTTAAGTTATAAAAGGTACCAAGTACAGGGCCGAACAGGGCACCGCCAGTGAGTGTCAGCACTGAGCCGGGTAAGAACAGAACGGTTCCGATTGCGTAGACCAGCATAAAAATGATCGGCCCGGCAAGCCCGGCCTGATCAACCCAGAGCTGTAGTTTGTTTGCATCAAACTGATCGCGGTTAAAAATGACATAGCTGATTGCCGCCAGTAAGACGATCAACAAACCCATGCGCAGCATATTATTTTTCACTATTACCATCCCAGTGGCGACGGTTAATGGCGTAGTCACTGATCTTGCCTTTAAACGGTAACATCAACATACCCGGTAACCAGCTGACATCTTTTTGATCGGTGAACTTATGAATACCAATCGTCATGCCTTCATGGCCAGCGCGGGGTTGATCACGATAGGTGCCAAACAGGCGATCCCAGATAGAAAGATTAAAACCAAAGTTACTATTCGCTTCATCATCTTCAACGGAATGATGGACGCGATGCATATCAGGAGTGACCAGTAACATGCGCACAATACGATCGATCGCCAGTGGTAGTTTGACATTGGCATGGTTAAACACAGCCATGAAGTTAAGAATGACTTCAAAAATAATTACAGCAACAACAGGTGGGCCTAATACAATAATGGCAGCAAACTTAATTCCCATGGATAGAAATATTTCAATGGGGTGAAAACGTGACCCGGTTGTTAAGTCATAATCAAGATCGGCATGATGGACACGATGCAGTCGCCATAACATCGGTACTGCATGGACCATCACATGTTGCAGATAAATAATAAAATCTAGCACAACAACAGAAATCAAAACTGCCAACCAGAATGGCATTGGGTAATAGTTTA
>JAOULB010000171.1 GCA_029882235.1 Gammaproteobacteria bacterium
TGACCTGTTTGCCCCCGGCAACAAAGCAAAAGATCGTACACTGCTACCCGAAGAGGGTAATGACAAACTGCTGGTATTTGTAAAACTCTATTTTGACACCTCCAACTTGCAACGTTTCCTTGCCATTGGCCTGACGCAAAATTATAGCGATGTTATTGCCGCAGAAACCGTCATACTTAAGAACAATAGCTGGGTTGTGTTGTTACTCATACTGACCGGTATTCTACTGGCGATTGGTTTTGGTGGATTACTGACAACACCATTACGACAAATTGTTACCGGGATCGATCGATTGCTTAAAGAGCCTGGCTATCAACTTCCTGCACAGACAAATGATGAAATCGGCAAACTGGCCACCACCCTGAATCAGATGGCACTTGAGGTGCACAAATCCGAACAGGAATTACAAAATATGAACCTTCGCCTGGAAGAACAGGTTGAAGAACGCACCCATGAGCTGCATGTAAATCTGCGCATGGTTAACACCATCAGTAATGCACAAACTACATTTATTGGTGAGAAAAATGCGCATCATGCCTTCGATATCATTCTATCGGGCCTGCTTGAAGCGAGTGAAAGTGAATATGGCTTCATTGCAGAAGTAGACCATGACGACGATGGTGCACCATTTTTGCGTTCAACAGCGATGACCAATATTGCCTGGGATGAAGAAACCAGAAAACTTTACGAAAAATATTCTGCGGGTGGAATGGAGTTTCGTAATCTGGATACTTTGTTTGGCAAGGTTATTCGAAACCAGAAACCTGTAATCAGTAATGACCCTGCAACAGATCCTCGCGCAGGTGGCCTGCCCAGGGGACACCCTCCCTTGCATCGTTTCTTTGGCATCCCCATATTCAGCGCCAGCAAGATGGTAGGTGTTATTGGTCTTGCCAACCGCTCGAATGAATACTCTGAAGATATGCTCCCTCGGCTTGCCCCCTTTACTGCAACCTGTGCGCATATGCTGGGTTCGATCCATGCAAGAAAACAGGCCGATGCCACCGATCGCGAATTACAGCAGGCCCGAATTGATCTGGAGCAGGCGATTCAATCATCGGCAGCAGTATTCTATACCGCCAGGGCAACAGGTGATTTTGGCGCTACATTTATTAGTCAAAATATTCGACAACAGCTGGGTTATGAACCCAATGATTTTTTGAGCACCCCAACTTTCTGGGCTGACAATATTCACCCTGATGACCGCGAACGTGTTTTTGCTGGATTGGAATCCTTGTTTGAACACGATGAACATACCCATGAATATCGCTTTCTAAACAAAGACGGTCACTATCGCTGGATGCATGATAGTGTAAAACTGAAAAGAGACAAGAATGGCGAACCACTTGAGTTGAGTGGATTCTGGACTGATATCACTGAACGTAAACAGGCCGAACTCGAGTTACGGCAACGTGAGCGTGAAATCTCGACCATTCTTGAAAACCTGCCATTGATGTTATTTATCAAAGATGCTGAAGAACTACGTTTCACGCGCTTTAATCGTGCTGGGGAAAAATTACTTGGCTTACCCAGAGAAACATTTATTGGTAAAAATGATTATGACTTTTTCCCGAGGCAACAGGCCGATTTTTTTACCGCCAAAGATCGGGAAGTTATTGAAAATGGTTTTACTGTCGATATCCCAGAAGAAACTATTTCCACCCAAACTGGCGATCGTATTTTACATACCAGAAAAACCGTTATCCCCGATGAGAATGGCAAACCCATTTATCTGGTCGGTCTTTCAGAAGACATTACCGAACGTAAACAGATTGAACAGGCGCTTGAAGAATCTGAAGAAAAATTCCGTAGTGTAATTTCATCCTCACCGATGGGAATTTTTGTCTATGAATTACAGGATGATAATCGCCTGATCTTTACTGACTATAACCCGGCATCGAGTGAAATTCTTGGTATTGATTGTAGCCAGTTTATCGGCTTAAGTCTTGAGCATGCCTTTCCCAATCTTATCGATACAGAAATACCTGAGGCTTACCGCAGAGCTGCGCGTGATGGATTACCATGGCATAGTGATGACGTCTATTACGATGATCAACAGAACATCACCGGCGCATTTGATGTTTATGCCTTCCAGACATCTCAGAACAAGATGGCGGTGATGTTTATGGATATCACCCAGCGTCGTAAGGCGCAGGAAGAATTAATGCGCTTTAAAACAACCCTGGATCTGACCAAAGATAGTGTACTGATGTTCAGCCCAGAAACACTGACATTATTTTATGTCAATCAGGGCGCACTCATGCAAACACATTTTACTGAACAGGAACTTATCAACCAGCCTATTTACAATTTATTACCAGAATATAACTCCAATCAGCTTAGATCGCTTATTGTGGCGCTAAGTGCTGAAGAAAATAACAAATCATTAATATTAGAAACGCAGTTAATGAACAAAGAAGGTGAGTTATCCGACATTGAGTTGCACCTGCAATATATTCAACTCATTGATGAGGCTGCACGCGGCGTGGCCATTATGCGAGATATTACTGAGCGCAAAAAAATCGACCGCATGAAGAATGAATTCGTTTCTACCGTGAGCCATGAATTGCGTACACCGCTGACTTCTATTCGTGGTTCGCTTGGCTTACTCAAAGGAGGCGCAGTAGGCAAACTGAACAAAAAAGCACAGGCAATGATCGACATAGCCAACTCCAATACAGATCGTTTGCTTTTGTTAATCAATGACATTCTTGATATTCAGAAAATTGAATCTGGTGAACTATCCTTCCAGTTTAAACCGGTTAAAGTTATGTCGCTGATCGACAAGGTGATTAAGGAAAACAAAAGCTTTGCCGATCAGTACCAGGTTTCTTTGTCAATTACTCACCATCTTGAAAATATGCATATACTTGCTGATGAAGACCGCATGGTTCAGGTGTTAAACAATTTAATCTCCAACGCAGTGAAGTTTTCTTCGCCCGGAGATAGCGTTGAATTAGCCGCAACACAACATGGCGAAACGATCCGCATCAGTGTGACGGACTATGGTCCAGGCATACCTGAGTCATTCCATGATAAGTTATTTGATCGTTTCACCCAGTCTGATGCCTCTGACTCTAAACAAAAAGGCGGCACCGGTCTTGGCCTGTCGATTGTAAAAACAATTATTGAAAAACATAACGGCATCATCGACTTCACTACAGAGCCTGGTGTTGGTACAAGCATGTATGTTGAGCTGGCTTGTATTAATCCCGCTAAAACTGTCAACAAATCTAAAAAATCAAATAGCTAAGCCACCATTAACTGGCTCTTTAAAAAAATAGCTTAAATGCTCGCTCCGTTGATGTTCCCGGTGATCAAGCTATAACTCCACCATGCCCTGAACTAAACAATTTAGTCATTTTTTAACAATATTCATTCCTTTTTTATGGCAATCTGTTATTTTTATAGCAACACATATAATGAAAATGGATTCACATGCGGCTGTTATTTTCGTTTATTTCATTAATCAGTTCACCGAGCAGCACTGCCAGGGCGATGGCCGCTTATGGGCTATATGCCATTGACCTGAATTACTGTCTGGCCGCTGCCCTTTCTGAACCAGATAACGGCAAACTGAATACCAGCTATATATTCCTCGCTATTTTTTTCTTTGCATTAATACTCTTTTTAATTCTCCGCTGGCTCTGGAAACGCACTGTTAAAACTGCTGTAGAAAAAAAACTGGCCGGGACAGTGCAGAAAATAGGCGAAGCCGAGAATAACTTTTATACCATCACCGATAATGTCACCGATGGAATACTCATTAATCAGGGCGGCATTCACGTATATGCAAATAAAGGCCTCGCCCGCATGCTCGGATATAAGCAGAATGAACTTCTAGGTACGACAATACAGGATGTTGTCCATGCCGAGGTATATGAAGAAATCCAGCAACGTGCCAATAACCGCATCCAGGGAAATGTCGAACCCGAGATGTACGAGACAAACTTTATTAATAAATCTGGTGACATTGTTCCAGTTGAAATAACGGCAGGAATTACTCAATGGCAAGGTAAACCTGCAGGTATTGCAATCATTCGTGATATTACTGAACGTCAATTGATTGAAAACACCCTGCGTGATAGTGAAAAGCGATATCGTTCTATTGTAGAAAATTCGCCTGATGCTATTGTCATTCTGGATGCTGTATCTGGCCAGTTCATGGAAGCGAATGAACAGGCGGCAGAATTATTTAAACTCGACAAACCAGCTCTATTTGCCAGTTCCATTCTCCGATATATGCCGCGCTTTCAGACCGATGGCTCATTATCAGAGTCCGCGTGGGAAAAAATCATCAATAAGGTGCTCAGTGGTGAACGACAGAACTTTGAATGGCAAATCTATGATTCCAATAAACAGACTATTCCCTGTGAGATCCGTTTATCGCGCATGCCCTTTCCAAAAAGTAAATTAATTCGTGGCAATATTACCGATATCTCACAAAGAAAAAAAATAGAAACGGCATTAACGCAAAGTGAACTGCGCTTGTCACGCTTCTTTCAGGCCTCATTTGAAGTACTCCTTTTTCATGACAATGGCATCATTCAGGATATAAATGACAATGCCTATACCATCTGCGGCTATGAACGCGAAGACGTTATTGGCCATAGTGTATTTGATTTTATCGCACCGCAATCGCATGCACTGGTAAAGCAGAACATGGCTTCAGGCAATGATGGCCCTTATGAACTCTTCGCGCTAAGAAAAGATCATACTGAATTTCCTGCCATTATTATGGCCAAAACCATCGAGCTGGATGGCAAACCACTTCGCGCCGTATCATTGATTGATAACACCCCTATCAAGAACATTGAAAATGAGTTAATCGCCGCGGGCAAGGAATTGCACACTATTCTCGATAATATGATTGATACTTTTTATCGCACTGATGCGAAAGGGATCCTTACGAAAGTATCACCCTCAGTAAAAGACCTGCTCGGCTATACCGTTGATGAAGTGATTGGTCAACCAATGCACGAGTTCTATGTTGATCCCGACGGACGCGATAAATTTTTAAAAGCGATAAATGAGGCAAGGGGCAATATTAAGGCTTACGAAGCAGCGCTGAAACATAAGGATGGCCATGAAGTATGGGTTTCGACAAATGCACATATCATAAGAAGTGATACTGGAGAGGTTCTTGGTATTGAAGGCACCACTCGTGATATCACTCAACAACGAAATATGAATCAAGTGTTGCAGGAAACCAAAGATGCACTTGAGCTTCGTTTTTCTCAACGTAATGAACAGCTCACCCGCCAGGTTGCTGATCTTGAACAGCTTCAGTTTGAATTAAAGTCCAGTGAACAACGATTCCGCACCTTGTTTGATAATGCTGCTGATATTTTGCTATTACACGACACTAAAGGAAATATTATCGATGTAAACCAGCAG
>JAOULB010000172.1 GCA_029882235.1 Gammaproteobacteria bacterium
CTTCCCTTCTTTACCGGAAAGGATATTCTGAATATTACTCTTGTGTCGCCAGAACAACACTAATGTCATAAAGCTGATGATCGGCAACCACTCAGGATAGGGTGTCAAAAAGAAAATATAAAACGGGGCCAGTGCCGTGGCAATCAAAGCAGATAGTGAAGAAAGCTTGAACACCTTAGCGATGAGTAACCAGGTTAAACCTGTTGCCGCACCAACGAGTAGATTCAAACCAAACAACACACCCAGCATGGTCGCGACACCCTTGCCACCCTTAAAGCCAAAAAACACCGGGAACAGATGACCAAAGAAGGCGGCCAGACCGACCAGACCAACTAATAACGGACTCATGCCCATATACTTGGCCGCAAGAACCGGGATAAAACCTTTTAGCGTATCCACCAGCAGAGTAATAGCCGCAGGCCCCTTACCACCAACACGCAGTACATTGGTTGCGCCCGGATTACCCGAGCCCTGACTACGCGGGTCAGGTAAACCCATGAGTTTACAGACAATAATCGCTGCAGAAACGGAGCCTAGCAGGTAGGCAAAGGCAATCATGGCATAATCAGTCACGGTCTATCTCTCTTAATTGGAGAACTTCGCGATTATAGAGTGATTTATAGGGCACTTGTCCAGTCATGGGTGTTTAGCCTGTGGCCTAATTCCCTTATGATTGCGTTTTCCCAACTTAATTAAACTGATCAAATCCTATGGATATTATTTACCTTGGCGATCTACGCATCGAAACCATCATTGGCATTTATGACTGGGAGCGTGAGGTCAAACAAACCGTCTGCCTGGATATCGAAATGGCCACCGACATACGCAAAGCCGCCAGCACCGATCACATTGACGACACCCTCGATTACAAGGCCGTCTCCAAACGCCTGATCGATTTTGTCGGCAGCAGCGAATTCCAACTAGTCGAAACCCTGTCCGAACGCATCTGTGAAATCATCCTGAATGAATTCAACGTCCCCTGGGTGCGCCTGCGTTTAAATAAAAAAGGTGCCATCCGTGGTGCTAGCGATGTTGGTATCCTGATCGAACGTGGCGAACGGACCGACTAACATGCATCAGGTTTATGTCAGCATCGGCAGCAACATCGAACCCGCGCGTCACATCAAACTCGCGATCGCTGCACTGCATGAATACTACGGCAAGCTCGACATCTCCAGTGTCTATGAAAGCGAAGCCGTTGGCTTTGAAGGTGATAACTTTTTAAATCTTGTTGTTGCCTACCAAACCGATCAAGACGTCGACAAAGCAAACCAGACCCTGCATGAAATCGAAGATCGCTATGGACGTGAACGCAACGGCCCACGCTTCTCCGCTCGTAGTATCGATCTTGATTTACTTCTCTATGATGATCTTGTCCTGCAACAGGATAAATTAATATTACCGCGTGAAGAGATTTTACAAAACGCGTTTGTGCTGTGGCCGCTTGCTGAGATAGCGCCGGATGTTATTCATCCTGTTGAGCAGGTTAGTATGAGTCAATTATGGGAACAGTTTGATAAGGAGAAGCAGCAACTCGCGCCGGTGGAGTTTGATTGGGGGTAGGACTCTGTTGTCATTCCGGCGAAAGCCGGAATCCAGTTATAGATTAGTGGTTGTTTCTTTTAAATTTGATTCGCTATCGCGAACTGGATCTTAAGTCCGGTCTCGTCCGGACAGACGAGTTCATTTTCTTTGAGCGCTCAAAGAAAACGAACCAAAAGATGACGTGCAGGAAGCACTAATACTGCGAGGCCATGGATGGCCAGGAGCAGTGCAACCGCCCCAACTGGCGCAAACATGTTGTGATGATTAGTTTTCAGGTAAGAAGTCCGCAGAAGGGATATCCATATCCCTCTGCGGACTGGCTGCATCCCTGCAGCCACTGATATATAAAACCTGCTGAAAACAAATCACCACAACGCGCCATCTAAGGGGATTGATCCCACCACTAACACTCTTTGGTTAAAAGTTGACCAAGTTAACTCAAAGAATATAAAGCTCAAGCCCACTAAAAAATGATATACTGCTTATGATATTAAAAACGAACTTTCAAATGGGGGAGATCAAATGAAAATACTATCAATAATAACAATTGCACTACTTTTTTCCGGATGCGCAGTAATGTATACACCTCCAAAATCTGGACCAGTTGCAAAAATCCAATTTAAAAATGATGCACAAAGAAAACTATTAATATCGTTTTTCGATGTTTCCACTAACTGTAAAGGGCGCCGAAACATAAAACCCATTTTACCAAATAACGAAGCAACACATTCTATACCTGCAGGTAAAGAAATAACATTTCAGTATTATTTAACTAATTTCAATGGATTTGGAGGAGAAGCTTATTGTTTAATGAATTTAAGATTCTTTGCAAAGCCTAACAATAATTATATTTTTAAGACTAGCGAAGACTCCAATAGTTGCAAATGGTATATGACAAATGAAACAAACAAAGAAAAACCAATAAAAATAAAGCTAAAGGCTCTAGAATGGATTCGCGGGTTTAACGAAAACTCATCATTTTGCGATGGTTAGGCCCGTAGGGCGGATTAGCGAAGCGTAATCCGCCGCATGTTTTTTGTTTTGAAAGGCAGTAATACCAAGTTATGTGAATATAGTTTTATCGATTATCTAGCCATTGGTGTTTTTATAGTCCTAATTACTCTTTGCGCAATCAACTTCCGAGTATTTTTAAAAAATCATAAAGAGTTAACTACCAAAGGGAAACCGAAACAACCTTGGGATTAACCCGTTGGTCGCCTTATCCCTCTTCAACTCAAGCCTAAATTTAAACCTCGAATAAAAATCCCCCTGTGCTGGCATGTTGTGATTCTTTGTTTTCATGATTTTATAAATCAGTGGCCGCAAGGATGCGGCCTGTTCGCAAAGGGATAGGGATATCCCTTTTGCGAACATCAGTTTGAAAACAAAGAATCACAACAGGTTTGCCAGCTGGGGGCGGTTTTCTTTTGGTTCGTTTTCTTTGGGCGTACAAAGAAAATGAACCCGACCGTCCGTTCGGAAACGGACTTAAAATAAATCATCGCGATAGCGATTCAACATGGATTCCGGCCTTCGCCGGAATGACGGCTATGAAATAGTGCCGCCACAATGACAATCAACTACGAAGTGAACGCCCACCATCAACAGTAAGCACCTGCCCACTCATATACCCCGCATCCTTAATCAAATACAAAATCGCCTTGGCGATGTCACTCGGATCTCCTTTTCGTTTTAACAGAGTCCGCGAGATGATGCGTTGTTTGGTGACTTCATCAATATTCTCTGGCCAGAGGATGGCGCCGGGGGCGACGGCGTTGACGCGGACGTCGGGGCCAAGCTCAACAGCGAGGGCTTTGGTGAGCATGACCAGTCCGGCCTTGGCCGCGCTATAGACGGGATAGGTTTTGAGTGGTCGATCGGCATGTACATCGACGATGTTGATGATGCAGCCTTTGGCCTTGGCGAGTTTTGGTGCCGCGGCCTGGGATAAAAAGAACGGCGCCTTGAGGTTACTGCCGAGCAGATCATCCCATTGATCTTCATTGACGTTGCCGACTTTGGTGGGATAAAAAGTGGAGGCGTTGTTGATCAGGACATCGAGCTGGCCAAAGGCGTTAATGGTTTCTTCAACGATGTTTGGCATACAGTTGATCGACATTAACTCCGCCTGTACGAGTATCACGGAATCGGCACGTTGGTCGTTGAGTTCTTTTTGTAATTTCTGGGCTGCATCGCGCGAGTGACGATAGTGCAGCACCAATCGCATGCCTTCTGCATGCAGGGTACGGGCGACTTCTGCACCAATTCGATGCGCTGCGCCGGTGATCAATGCTACCTTGTCCGTCAGCATTGTGTGGTATCCTCTCGCTGGTCTCGTTGGGGTCGCCACTTTACCCTAATCGGTGACGAATTACCCTAATTTAAACTGAATCTAACCCTGATTGCCATGCCCACAGCTCGCTCTACCCTGCCGGAACCCGATGCCGATGCACTTACGCATAGTCGGCGCTTAATCGAGTTCATTCACGCACAGATTGCTGCGCAGGGTGGTGCGATCAGCTTTCGTGATTTTATGCAGCACGCCCTGTATGCACCCGGTCTGGGTTATTACACTGCCGGCAGTCATAAGCTCGGTGAGGCGGGTGATTTTATTACCGCGCCAGAGAGTTCACCGCTGTTTGCCCAGTGTATTGCCAATGCCATCCAGCCGGCGCTGCTCCAGCTGAACGTGAAAAACATACTTGAGGTCGGTGCCGGCAGTGGCATCATGGCCGCCGGTATCTTGCAGCAACTGCAACAATCGGATTGCCTGCCAGATCATTACTATATATTAGAGTTAAGCAGCGACCTGCGTGCACGCCAGCAACAGACCATCGCCCAACAGCTGCCTGAGCTGGTCGAGCGCGTCAGCTGGCTGGATAATTTACCGAATGAACTCAGCGCAGTGGTGCTGGGTAATGAAGTGCTTGATGCCATGCCAGTGAATCTGGTTCAGATTCAAAACGGCGAAGTGATGGAACGTTTTGTTGCGCTTGAGGGCGACAGGTTTGTCTGGCGAGATCAGCCCCCCACTGATGAGCGACTACAACAACGCATTGAAGAAATTCAAAACCAGACGGGCGAGACCTTACCCGATGGCTATATCTCAGAAATCAATCTGCTCGCTGAAGACTGGCTCAAGTCACTGGCGCAATCACTTCAACAGGGGCTGGTGTTACTGATCGATTATGGTTTTCCTCGGCATGAGTATTATCATCCGCAGCGCTCGACCGGCACCTTGATGTGTCACTACCGGCATCATAGTCATGATGATCCCTTCTGTTTTATTGGTTTGCAGGACATCACCGCGCATGTAGACTTCACCGCCATAGCCGAGGCCGCCTATGAGGCAGGCTTCTCGATTGATGGCTACACTAGTCAGGGTAACTTTTTATTAGGCAGCGGACTGGCCGAACTTGCACAGACCGCCGAAGACGATGTGAAAACACAATTACTCGTCGCCAACCAGATCAAGAAGCTGACCCTGCCGCATGAGATGGGTGAGTTGTTTAAGGTGATTGGCCTGAGTAAGCAGCTCGATGTGCCACTGCCCGGTTTTATGCTGCGTGATATGCGTAACTATTTATAAATATCAAAGTCACGCTTAAACAACTAAGTCTTGTCATTCCGGCATTGGCCTAGCCGGAATCCAGTGGCTTAGTGATATAGATTCCGGCTAAAACAATGCCGGAATGACGAAATATATTTTTTATCGTTCAGGTTAATTAATAACAGGATGTATAAATGACACTTTTACAGATCATCGTGCTCGCCGTGGTGCAGGGACTCACCGAATTTCTGCCCGTCTCCAGTTCGGCGCATCTCATTCTC
>JAOULB010000173.1 GCA_029882235.1 Gammaproteobacteria bacterium
CTGCTGTGGCGTTTTAATGTTGTCCGCCAATGGCAGGCCCGGGCAAAGCTGCGATTAGAGCAAAAAGAATCAAAATAACACCTAGAATAAACTTTAACTATCTAGTTTATCTTATTGTTTTATATATCCTTTATTTCGCCATCAACCAGACTCAACATACGATCCATGCGTTTCGCAAAGCGCATATCGTGAGTCACAACAATAAAGCTGGTGCCGATTTCACGATTAAGCTCCTGCATGAGTTCATAGATACCATCAGCGGTGTGGCTGTCGAGATTACCGGTTGGTTCATCCGCCAGCACACATTGTGGATTGGTCACAATGGCGCGTGCAACGGCTGCGCGTTGACGCTCACCACCGGAGAGTTCATTGGGTTTGTGTTTTACGCGATGTCCCAGACCAACACGTCCTAATACATCCTCCGCAGCTTGAATCGCCTTCTCTGGCGCTGTGCCACGAATTAATAAAGGCATGGCCACATTTTCTGCTGCGGTGAATTCCATTAACAAATGATGGAACTGATAAATAAACCCAAGCGTCTGGTTTCTCAGATTACCGCGGCGCGTTTCATCTTGTGTAGAAATGGGTTCACCCAGGATGGTAACTTCACCTTTGCTGGGTACATCAAGTCCGCCCAACAGGTGCAACAGGGTACTCTTTCCCGATCCTGATGCACCGACAATGGCCACCTGTTCGCCCTGTTCAACACTCAGACTGACATTTTTTAAAACCTCAACACTGAGAGGTCCTTCGACAAATGTCTTGGCTAGCTCATGACAGGCAATCACTGGCTCTGCATGCTGCTGCTGTTGTGCGGATTCCATTATTCATTCCCCCTATTCATAACGTAATGCCAGTGCGGGCTGTGTTCGGCTCGCCCGACGTGCTGGATATATTGTTGAACCCACTCCTAATAAAAAGGAAACAATGCTGATTACCCATACATCAGACCAGTGCAGATCTGAAGGGAAATGGCTGATGTAATAGACGGATGGATCTAAAACCTGAAATCCAAACAAACCTTCGATAAAACTGATTACTGTATCGACGTTTAAGGATAAGGCGACCCCCAGAATTACACCCAGTATTGTTCCCACGGTGCCAATAAGCGTCCCCTGGATAATAAATATTCTTGTTATCATGCCCGGTGAGGCACCCAGAGTTCGCAAAATTGCTATATCACTTTCTTTATCTGTGACTACCATAACCAAGGTTGAAACAATATTAAAGGCCGCAACCGCAATAATGAGCATCAACAATAGAAATATCATCCGCTTCTCGATCTTGACTGCACGAAACCAGTTTGAATGGAAATGACTCCAGTCGCGAATCCAGTAACGCACAAGCTCATCACTCGCACTCAACTCCTGACGGACGAAGGGTGCATCAAATAGATCATCAACCTGTACCCGAACACCGCTAGCCTTACCCTGCATACGCAGTAACTTTGCTGCGTCATCCATATGCACGACTGCGAGTGTCGTGTCATAAAAGTCATGGCCAAACTGAAATATGCCAGCCACGGTAAATCGTTTCATTCTTGGTGCCACGCCGGCAGGGGTGACATTGACACTGGGCGTGACCATGGTGACTTTATCGCCGACATCAGCGCCAATTCTTCTCGCTAGATCGTAACCCAGTAATATCCGGAACTTACCGGGCTCCAAACTGGCAAACTTGCCTTCCACCATTTTGTCGCCAATCTCAGATACTGCGGTTTCCTCTTTGGGCAAAACACCTCGGATCACCGTTCCGTTGACATTCCCTGCATAAATCAACATGCCTTCAGCGCGAATAAAGGGTGCAGCCCCTTTGACTTTGGGATGGTCTTTAACGTTCTTTATGACATGTGGCCAGTTATTAATCTTGCCCTCAAAATCCATGATAGTGAGATGGGCGATGGCGCCGAGCATGCGTTCGCGCACTTCCTTTTCAAAACCGTTCATGACCGACATGACGGTGATCAATGCCATCACGCCCAGGGTAATACCCAGCATGGATGAGAGAGAAATAAAGGAAATAAAGTGATTACGCCGCTTGGCACGGGTGTAGCGCAGACCGACAAACAACTCAAAGGGTTTATACATGGAGCAGCATTAGACCATAAACCGCATCTGAATTGCTATGCTGATTTATCAGATTAAATTATTGCTGTTCGCGACGTACTTCCATGACGTTATTGAGCTGGCCAATCTTATTCAATACACGGCTAAGCTGACTAACATCACTGATCTCTAGCTTGAATTTCATTTGCGCGGTGTGATCAGACTGATTTGATTCCGTATTTACCGCAAGCACATTGATGTGCTCATTGCTTAATATAGTCAGAATATCTTTTAGTAACCCCTGACGGTCAATGGTTTCGACGCAGATATCAACAGGGTGTCCTCCCGTTTGTTTACCCCACTCAACGGAGATCAAACGGGTTCGCTTTGACTCATCCATTTTTAGAATATTGTGGCAATCCTTACGATGGACAGTGACGCCGCGCCCCATGGTAATAAAGCCAATAATGTCGTCGCCCGGTACAGGCTTGCAGCAATTGGCCATCTGGTGCATGAGATTACCAACACCTTCAATAGATACTTCGTCAGATTCAGGTTTTAAAGTCTGCGTGCGAGGACGAGGCAGACCAACAGGTAACTCATTATTGTTCTCCGAACTGGTTAAGCGTTGTACCGCATTGGCGATTTGTGCAGAGGTAATATCACCCCGCCCCAATGCCGCAAGGAAATCTTCCAGCTCGGAGTATTTTAAATGTTCGGATAAGGCACGATGATTAATATTGCCCACACCCAGTCGATGCAATTCCTTTTCAAGCGCAGTCCGCCCACTGTTTACATTGACTTCATGATCCTGCGTCTTCAACCAGGCTCGCACCTTGGCACGCGCACGGTTGGTCTTTAAATAACCCAGGTGTGGATTGATCCAGTCGCGACTGGGTCGGCTATGGCGGGTTGTCAGTACTTCAACCTGCTCACCACTTTTAAGTTCATAGGTCAGCGATACCATTTTGCCATTTACACGTGCACCCCGGCAGCGGTGGCCAACTTCAGTGTGAATCAAATAGGCAAAATCGAGTGGCGTTGAACCCTGCGGTAAATCAATCACATCACCATTCGGAGTAAGCACATAGACCCGATCCTGAAACACCTCTGATTTAAAGCGATCAATAAAGTCACCGGCATCATCCGATTCTTCGCGCCATTCGAGTAATTGCCTGAGCCAGGCGATTTTTTGGTCATAGGCCGAGCTTTGCTGGGCACCTTCCTTATAGCGCCAGTGTGCGGCAACACCCAGCTCGGCATGATCATGCATATTACTAGTACGAATCTGCACTTCCAGTGTCTTACCATTTGGGCCAATCACCGCTGTATGAATGGACTGGTAATTATTTTCTTTCGGTGTGGCGATATAGTCGTCAAACTCTTTTGGAATATGCCGCCATAAACCATGTACAACACCCAATGCGGCATAGCAGTCTTTTTTCTCATCAACTAATAAACGAATGGCGCGTACATCATAGAGGTCATGAAAATTAAGCCCCTTGCGCTGCATTTTTTTCCAGATGCTATAGATATGTTTGGGCCGTCCCTGAATATCTGCCTTCACACCAGCGTTTTCTAACTCTTTTGTCAGGATAGTCTTGGCCAGTTCAATATACTGTTCACGATCAACGCGACGTTCATCTAGAAAGCGGGCAATTTGTTTATAGGCATCGGCATCGAGAAAACGAAAAGACAGATCTTCCAGTTCCCATTTGATATTCCAGATTCCCAGACGATTGGCCAGTGGCGCATAGATATCCAGCGTTTCGCGCGCGATTCTCAAGCGCTTGGACTCCGGCAAATGCTTTAAGGTACGCATGTTGTGGAGACGATCCGCCAGTTTGATCAAGACCACACGCACATCTTCGGCCATGGCCAACAGCAGCTTGCGTAAACTCTCGGCCTGAAGGTTTTCCTTATGGTCATCGGGCCGCGCACCAAGATCAATGATCCTCATCTTGGTCACACCATCAACCAGCTGCGCCACATCGTGGCCAAATTGCTGTTCGATATCTTCCAGTGAAATAGATGAGTCCTCAACCACATCATGCAGGATCGCGGCGGTGATGGCGCTGCTATCCATACGCAACTGCACCAGAATATCGGCAACAGCAATGGCATGATTGAGATAAGGCTCACCCGAGGCACGCAACTGCCCCTCATGGGCAGAACGGGCCAACTTCACTGCCTGCCAGATGGTTTCTGACTCTTCTGGTGTGTGCTTCTGGCCCAGTGAAGCCAGCCATTGCCCTACCGCATCGGCATTATTGAGTTCATCGGCAGTAAGCTGGGCGTTTGTCTGTACCATGGTCTACTTATGGACTTTTTCCCCTGCTGTTTCAAGCCCTATGCCGATTTTCAGCATGGTGTGGTACAATCTGATCAATGTTCGGTTCTGGATTCACCTGGAGAATTAAATGCTACGCCGGTTTATTTTCACATTAGCTTTGCTACTTGGCTTCGGTCTGGCTATGCCCGGCTATGCAGAAACAGTTGATGTACCTGTACCTGAAGAAGAAAAAGAAAACTTCTCAGTGACCTTGCCGGGACGAGGCATGACTATGGAAGCAGTGGAAGAACGCTTCGGTGCACCAGAAGAACGACATGAGCAGGTTGGTACCCCGCCAATCACACGCTGGATTTATAAAACCTTTACCGTCTATTTTGAAGACAAGTATGTTATTCATGCTGTCTTCCACACACCGAAGTAAATTTAAAACGCTTGTTCAAGTCGAAGCGCCATTTCCCGGCTGAATGGCATCCGCAAAGTGGTGTGATGCTAACCTGGCCTCATTCTGGTACAGACTGGCAGCCATGGCTGAATGAAGTTGAACAGGTTTATGCGGAACTTGCCTTTTATATCACACAAGTAGAAAAACTTTTGATCGTTTGCAATAGTGATGCACACCGCGCGCATATACAAACTGTCCTCGCAAATCGGAAAGTCAGCCTTAAGCAAATATCATTTTTTATAATTCCCGCTGACGATAGCTGGTCCCGCGACCATGGCCCAATAAGCATTTATAAAGATAATAAACCACATATCATTGACTTCGGTTTTAATGCCTGGGGTAATAAATACGAATACCACGATGACGATCTGATTACTCAACGTTTATATAACCAGAAAGCCTTTAACAATATCGATATCGAAGCCAGCAATCTAATCCTTGAAGGTGGCAGTGTCGATTCTGATGGACAAGGGAATATACTGACGACGGAACATTGCCTGCTATCACCACAACGCAATCCTCAACTTGATAAAAATCTAATCAGTACCGAGCTTGAAAAACTACTCGGCATTAAGAATATCTTCTGGCTTTCTC
>JAOULB010000174.1 GCA_029882235.1 Gammaproteobacteria bacterium
ATTGAGCCAAGAATAATGCCAGTTCGGCCAGGGTGGGTTAAAGGGGTTTCGAGACCAGCAGATTGAAGCGCTTCTTTTGAAGCGATGAGTGCAAACTGGGTTGCGCGATCGAGAAGCTTTAAAGATTTTGATGAAAAATAATCTTCCGGTTCATAGTCATGAACTTCAGCAATGGGGGCGCCATTTAGTTCTGCACGAAAATTATACTTAGAAGGCCCAATTTCTGAACGACCAGATTTTATCGCATCCCAGAAGTGAGTTGTGTTATGCCCTAAAGAAGAAATACATCCAAGACCGGTTATGACAACGGATCGTGGCTTCGTCATCCGTCGATATTCTCTACTTCAAGTAGTGTCTGGATGCCTTCAAAGAGTTCTTTAACGGTTTTGATGGTATAGACCTTGTCGTCAGGTATTTGAACACCAAACTCCTGTTCAAGCTCATAAGATATAGTTACTGCATCAAGTGAAGTTAAAGACAGATCCTGAAAAGTACTATCCAGTGAAATCAAAGATTCATCAATTTCACTGAATTGAGCAATGACTTCAATTATATGTTTTTCAAGTGAATTCATGAGTGAGGTATCATCTTATTGTTATAGAGACATATTAACAATGATTTTTGACTAAATGTCAAAGGTTTAGATGAATTTATAGGGCAATGCACATGTACAGCACATAGGGTTAATAATTATTATATTGAGAAAAAATGAGACGAGGTTCTCAAATATAATCTGGCTTGCTAACTATACTTTTTTGCATGATTGGGAATCTTAAATACCGCTTTCGTTCGGCTGTACGTCGCGTAACGCTGCATAATCTCTGGTCGTCCCTTCGCTTTTATTGGCTTAGCGGTGATCGCAGTAATGTCGTGTTTACGACATCTATCGTTCTAGTGATGTGCGCAATTGGCTTAACGATTCAATTAACAATTCATAGTCAGGATAAAAAGAGGGAAGTGAATTGTCTTGCACTCAATGTTTACCACGAGGCTCGCGGCGAGCCTGACAAAGGTAAATATGCGGTAGCAAAAGTCACACTCAATCGTGTTGCTTCACGCCATTATCCAACCACAATTTGTGAAGTGGTTTATCAAAAAGGCTGGGATTATATTCGTAAACGTTACGTGAGTGCCTTTTCCTGGACTGAACTGGACGAGCGTCCTGCAACCACAAATAATCGTGCCTGGCAAAAAGCACTACAAATTGCCACCGAGGTCTATGAGAATCCAGATTCACAGGATTTAAAAGGTGCACTTTTTTATCACGCAAAACACATCCGTCCCAGTTGGGCGCGTAAAAAGATTAAGGTTGCCCGTATTGGCCGTCACATATTCTATCAGTAAGTTTCATAACACCCTGATTAGGGATCCCTATATTTTACAGGTATAAGCCATTTCCGCTTTAAACCTACGCAAGCCTATGTTTTGCCTGATAATATCAGTATAATCCAGACCGCGAGTACAAACGCCAATGACGACCCGGGATGGTCAGGAAATGTGGGGCAATATATGATCAGGTTGTTGTTAGTTGATGATCACGAGTTAGTGAGAACGGGTATGCGGCGGCTGCTCGAAGACCATGGCGACTATGAAATTGTTGCTGAGGCTGAATGTGGCGAAGATGCGATTAAGCTCGTCCGGGAGCACAATCCTGATGTCGTTCTGATGGATCTGAATATGCCAGGCATGGGTGGCCTGGAAACGACGCGTAAGCTTAAGCATTCCTATGAGAAGATACATATCATCATTGTTACCATGATCGATGATGTCGTTTTTCCCACCAAATTACTCAAGGCCGGGGCCAGTGGCTATCTAACCAAGGGCGCGAAAATTGATGAAATTGTACGTGCAATACGTGATGTTATGGTCAATAAGCGCTACATCAGCCCTGAACTGGCACAAAGAATGGCCATTACCCCCATCGAAGATGGCAAATCACCTTTTGACGGCTTATCCGAACGGGAGTTGCAGGTGATGATGATGCTCATGGATGGTCATCGAGTCAGTGATATCTCAGACAAACTCTGCCTGAGTCCAAAAACCATCAGCACCTATCGGTCCCGTTTACACGACAAGCTCAATGTTAAAAACGATATTGAGCTTACACGCCTGGCCATTGAACACGGTATGCTTGATAAGTAGTTCAACCGCCTCATGGATATAAAATCATTTAACCTTGAGTGTACACAGTGTGCACGGCTGGCCAAATTTCTAAAAGAAGTCAAAAAAGAATATCCTGACTATCATTCCAGGCCGGTCGCACCTTTTGGCGTGGCAAAACCAAAGCTACTGATCGTTGGATTGGCGCCGGGGAAGCATGGTGCAAATGCAACAGGTCGTCCATTTACAGGTGATTATGCCGGAATTTTGCTTTATGAGACTTTACACAAATATGGTTTCAGTAATCAGGCTGAAGCGACGCATTCAGACGATGGTCTGAAATTAACACAATGTCGAATTACCAACGCGGTGAAGTGTCTGCCACCAGAAAATAAGCCCACTAGCCAGGAAATTAATACCTGCAATACCTATCTCAGCCATGAATTGCAGCACTTACCAAACAACACGGTGATTCTGGTGCTGGGTGGCATCGCCCATAAGTCAGTCATTCGCGCTTTTGGTTTAAAACAGGCTGATTATCCCTTCGGTCATGGCAATAAATACAAGTTGCCTAACGGTCATATCCTCATGACATCCTATCATTGCAGTCGATATAACACCCAGACACGTCGCCTGACTCCGGAAATGTTTCATCAAGTCTTTGCAAACATCAGGAAATTGATCAACGCTTAAGCCATGAGTGAGGCCGGCGCGGATTCCAAATTTGACGCAAAGTCATTTTTAAAGACTTTACCTGATGCACCGGGCGTCTACCGGATGCATGACAGCGAAGGTAAGGTAATCTATGTCGGCAAGGCCAGGAGCCTCAAGAAGCGGGTAGCCAGCTACTTTCAGAAGAATATCACGCACCCCAAAACACGGACGATGGTTGCTCATATCGCGCATATCGAGGTTACCGTCACCCATACTGAGAATGAGGCACTGCTGCTGGAAAATATCCAGATCAAGTCGCTTATGCCTCGTTATAACGTGCTGTTTCGCGACGACAAGAGTTACCCGTATATCTTTCTCTCGAATAAAGATGATTTTCCACGCTTATCGCTCCATCGTGGTGCATTAAGAGCAAAAGGACGTTACTTTGGGCCGTATCCCGGCGCGGGTTCTGTCCGGGAAACGCTGAGTCTGTTGCAAAAGCTGTTTCCTGTTCGACAATGCGAAGACAGCTTTTACAGGAACCGCTCTCGACCCTGTCTGCAATATCAGATCAAACGCTGTACAGCACCCTGTACGGGGCTGATTACAGCTAAGGCCTATGCTGATGATGTTCGTCATGCGGAAATGTTTCTGGAAGGAAAAAGTACTGCAGTCATTGATGAGCTGGTTTCAAAAATGGAGCAGGCCTCAGAAAAGCTGGATTTTGAACTGGCGGCGCGTTATCGCGATCAAATCATTACCATGCGCCGCATTCAGGAGAAGCAATATATTGAAGGTGAGAAGGGCGATCTGGATGTTATTGCCGTGGCCCGCCAGGGTGATGTCGCCTGTGTGCAGCTATTTACCATCCGCAAT
Source organism: Gammaproteobacteria bacterium (assembly GCA_029882235.1). Lineage (GTDB taxonomy): Bacteria > Pseudomonadota > Gammaproteobacteria > UBA6429 > Thiohalophilaceae > JAOULB01. Next base: position 3,631 of record JAOULB010000174.1, read on the forward strand.
GGTCGCCATCTAGGTCATCGCAGTTTTTACCCCAAAAATGCGGCACAACAGGATGAAAACACCCTGCTGTCGGCCTTTATCACCCAGTACTACCTGAATACAGCACAACAGAATAAACATGACATTCCCGAGGAGATACTCCTCAATGCCGAGTTAGATGATATTGAATTGCTCTCCGGAGTCCTGTCAGAGCAGCGTGGCCATAAGGTGACACTGCGACACAAGGTACGTGGTGATCGATCTCGCTGGTTGAAAATGGCTATCCATAATGCACAGCAGGCCCTGACATCACGTTTAAATACGCAGGCAACCTTAACGCAACGTTATGAGGCGCTGCAGGATGTGCTTGAACTGGATGAATGCCCAACAAGAATGGAATGTTTTGATATCAGTCACACCATGGGTGAAGCACCTGTCGGTTCCTGTGTGGTGTTTGATCAGAATGGCCCGCTTAAATCCGACTATCGTCGTTTCAATATCGAGGACGTCACGCCCGGTGATGATTACGCGGCCATGCATCAGGCACTGTTAAGACGATATAAGAGACTTAAATCGGGTGAAGCCCGATTGCCCGATATTCTGTTTATTGATGGTGGCAAGGGACAGGTGACTCAGGCCTATAAGGTCATGGAGGAACTGCAAATTGAAGAGGTGCTGATTATTGGTGTAGCAAAAGGGCCATCACGTAAAGCGGGCTTGGAAACACTCGTCTTGTCCAATAATCAGAGCACGTCTATACTGCCAAACGATTCTCCGGCCTTGCATTTAATCCAGCAGATACGTGATGAAGCCCATCGTTTTGCAATCACTGGGCATCGCCAGCGTCGAGGTAAGGCGCGGACGACCTCGCCACTGGAAGATATTCCGGGTCTGGGCCCAAAACGGCGCCAACAATTGCTCAAGCAATTTGGTGGTTTACAAGAAGTCGCCAGGGCAGGGGTTGAAGATCTCTGTCGCGTGCAGGGGATCAGTCAGAATCTGGCGCAGATGATTTATGATCGTTTTCATACTGATGGTGTCATAATAACAAAATGAAATGGAACATACCCAACACCTTAACATTGCTTCGAATCCTGTTGATTCCGGTGTTTGTGATTGCCTTTTATTTACCTGATTATGGCTGGAATAACATCCTCACCACGTCGATATTCTTTATTGCGGGTATCAGTGACTGGTTTGATGGATATCTTGCCCGAAAATTAAACCAGCAATCAGCGTTTGGTACTTTCCTTGATCCTGTCGCCGATAAACTCATGGTCGCTACCGCGCTGGTATTGCTTGTAGGCGCTGATCCTCGTGCCTATATGGCTGTACCCGCCGCTGTGATTATTGGTCGTGAAATCGCGGTATCGGCGTTGAGAGAGTGGATGGCCAATGTTGGCGATACCACCAAGGTGAAGGTCTCTCTAATCGGCAAAATCAAAACAACGGCCCAAATGCTGGCCATCGGCATGTTGCTTTATGTTGAGCCCGTGGGGATGTTTCCTACGAATGAAGTGGGCTACACCTTACTCTACCTCGCTGCAGCCCTTACGCTCTGGTCGATGATTATTTATCTGCAGGCCTCCTGGGCCAGCCTCACCCGGGACGCGTAAATCCCCTTATTTCTTTGCTTGACAGCTTCGATCGCGCCGCTACAATATGCCCCTCTTTGCGGGAATAGCTCAGTTGGTAGAGCACGACCTTGCCAAGGTCGGGGTCGCGAGTTCGAGTCTCGTTTCCCGCTCCAGA
>JAOULB010000175.1 GCA_029882235.1 Gammaproteobacteria bacterium
TTTGAAGAAAGATCTGCCGGGTGTTGAAATGTTCCTGGCGATGGAGCGCATGAGTGACTCAGATGCGCCGCGTGAAGTTACCGGTAATTTTGAAGTGTCAGCTAAAAACGGCCCGCATGGTCATCGTCCTGTTTATGTTGTTGCTCGCCAGGTGGATGACGCAAAAATCTGGACATCGGCATTATTTATTAACTTTAAGAAATAGATATAACAATAACAAAACGTTTACACCCAATTGCCCCGGTACTGCCGGGGTTTTTCTTTTAAGGGCGAATCAAACCGTGTTCTGTGTAAATATCGGTAACCTGTTGCGAGAGCAGATGCTCGATTAATTTATCCGTCAATGGATTATCTGGATTGACCATACCGACATAATAATCAGTGATGTGATGTGCGGGAGTTGGTTGAGGATTTTTTTCATCACCACCCAGCGGAATGATCTTAAACTGGCCGGGAAAAATACGTGTGTAACGCAAGGCAAGATGGTAGTACACCATCGCAACATCACTTCTACCTGCGGCAATCGATTGGGGCAGTTCACGGTGATGAATACATTCACCATAAACCACCTTTCCTGCTGGAGAAGATAATAGCGCGGTAAATTCTTCCGCATCCAGCCCCTGCTCTTTTGCAAGGCTACACAGGGTTTCAGCATAAACCTGATAGCTGGCTTTTTCAGTTTCTGGATTCGATATAAATAGTTTTACATCGTCACGCAAAATATCGGCAATCGAATTAATATTCTTTGGATTGTCATCAGCAACTAACAACACATTACAACGACTTCGCATGAAGTGCTGAATGTTTTGTACATAAGCATCAGTCTTCAATTGCTCAAGAATATTCTGTGGGCCAATAAAAATATCGGGTTGGCGTGACAGGGTTAAATTGCCCAGGTGAATCTGGCCACGTTTCATCAGCTGCACGAGCACCCCGGGTGGGGTAGTGGCGTAAAATATATCGTTTAAAGACTGAGTTTGTGCAAAGCTGCTCAGAGACTCTTCCAGCGCCATATGATGATTACCATCAGAAAACACCACCAGTTCTGCCTTGACGGGATCACCATGAAAATCCAGGCACAGATTTGATCCAGCATGACTCCAGCGATCCTGCTGGTTAACAGCTTTGGCCGACTCATTGGGCCATTTGAGTATGTGGTGAGGGCTGTCCATAGGTGCAGGATATGGCCTAATTGAAACGACGGCAAGACCTGAACATATACGCAAACCACGAATTAGCACTAAATTCAGGGGCTGTGGTAAGTCTTTGATTAGCTGAGAAAAATAGAGGAGGCGAGGAATGGGGCACGGGATTTTTGCTTGACTTAGCCTATATAAATGTCCAAAATGCGCGCCTCTTCTAGGGCGAGGTAGCTCAGCTGGTTAGAGCACAGCATTCATAATGCTGGGGTCGGCGGTTCAAGTCCGCCCCTCGCTACCATCTTAATTTGTTCACATACTTCATTTGAGACTTAACCCATAAGTTGGCCATTTGGCCAGATTATGTTTCTTGTATAAAAATACTTGTGTTATGAACCTGATTTTCAGGGATTGTCATTAATTATTTCGACAATACTAATCCCAGCGATATTAACCATATCAACACCAACATCTTTACCATCGATGATATTCCGTATCTGGAAGTCTGCCCCCGTTGGCTTCTCGCTCTCCCAATGGTTGCTATTATTAAACACTGCGATTCCCTTGTGGAAAAAGGTAGAGCTAATATGAGTTCCAGTTCCGGTATGATTTGTTAAACCACTCAGGGTCTTTTGTGGAATGTATCGCTTAGAGCATCGTTCTTTGATACAAATCTTATCCGGATACCAGTTTATTTCCTCTTTTCCTTTATTCGGTTTGAGTGGGGCCCACTTACCAGAGGCAAATCTATTCATCAGTTCTCTGACACTTTCTGGTGGTTTTTTTAAATTTAGTTTTTGATTAAATTTTTTCTCCAGGAAATCGATTTTTCTCGAATCATCTGAATCCTCCTCAGTTACTCGATAGTATATTTTCTCTTCCCACACGCCCTGTGCCGATACAAGCAACCAGCCATACTCGACCCCTTCCAATGAGTGTCTCCCAACCTTATTTATATGTGAGTATGTCTTGAATAACAGCACGCCTTTTTCATTCATAGCAACAGGTATGATCTTAATATCTGCATAGGAAGGCCCCGTTGAATTAGAAACTGTTGGGATGATTAACAACAGAAACAGGAAATAGATAGGAATATGTTTTCGATTTAGCATGATAGTCGCCTCAGATACTTATAGCTGGGTAAGCCTAGTTCGGGTTTATAACATAAGATTAGTTGATGATAATTTTATTTTCCGGCTAGACATTTTGTATAAAAATTAGTCAACTTCTGTTTTTTTATACCAGAATATTTCTTCAGGGGCTGTCAAATGGCAGGATGAAAAGATTTTTATAACATAAAACAATATACTGGCGAATCGATATAAAAATTCTAATATCTGTCGGGGTTTACTAATTTTAGGGGTATTAAAGTAATGGATTTAATGACGTTCAAACAAAAGGCCGGGCAGCTGTTTCAATCCTTTCTGGCACCTTTTAGTCAACTACGTGTAAAGCTTTCCGTGTTCAACGTCTGGCGTAAGGATAACAAATGGAAATTCAGAGCGGGTGTCAGCCTGATAGTGATTACTCTATCCTGGTTCTGGTTGTCACCGGAACCGGATACCATCAAGATATATATGAACAAACCGGGTATTACTGACCTTTCAAAAGAAAAACCTGTACCCGATCCCCTGACACTCGACTTCAGTGATTCAGCGGCACCCCTGCAGCAGATTAACAAACAGGTGACTGAAGGCGTGAGTCTGTCTCCAGAGACAGAGGGTAAGTGGATGTGGAAATCCGATAAGAAATTGCAGTTTATTCCGACAGAGGACTGGGCGGTTGATGAGTCCTATTCGGTAAGCCTCGACAAAAACTATTTTCCTCAACATGTGCGACTGAATACTTATAGTCTGTCATTTGATACGGCAGATTTTGGCGGTGAGATTATTCATTCCGAGTTTTATCAGGACCCAACACAACCCAAATTGAAAAAGATGGTAGTGAATGTACGCTTTACCCATCGTGTAGATCAGGAGGATTTTCGTAAACGAGTTGAGTTGATCATGAAACCCGTCGATCAGCGCATCAAGGATGATGGCAAGGACTTTCCATTTGAGATCAGTTTTAACAAGGTAGGTAATGAGGTCTATATTCATTCTGCTCAGATTGACATTCCTGATAAAGAGCAAAAGCTCATCCTGAAAATCGATAAAGGCGCTCGTTCAAAGCAGGGCGGTAAAAATATTAATAACGATTTGCAGACGGAAGTGATAGTCCCAGGTATGTACAGTTACTTTCGCATTAACTCAAGCCAGGTATCACTGGTGCGAAATAAACATAACGAACCTGAACAGGTGTTGATGATAGAAACCACTGACGGGGTTCAGGAAGATACACTGGAAAAAGGGCTGGAGGTTTACCTGCTGCCAAAAGATAAGCCAGTAAGTCGGCAAAACAGCAAACCGATAAAAAATTACTCATGGAGTCGGGCTGAAGAAGTGGGAGAAGATATTCTTAAGCTTTCCAAGCGCATCAGTCTGGGGCACCTGCCGGCAGAGCATGAGTACGCCAAACTGCACAGTTACCGTATTAATGTGCCACACAAACGGACCCTGTTTATTCGACTTAATAAAGGTGTAGAGTCTGTTGGAGGCTATATCCTTTCTAAAACATATGAACAGACTACACATGTGCAAGCATATCCTGAAGAACTTGAGATCATGGGGGAAGGAGGCGTGCTTAGCCTGAGTGGCAACAAGAAGTTGCCCATTGTGTCACGAGGTAACAAAGGTATTTATTATGAAGTTGCTTATGTGTTGCCATCACAGATTCAGCATCTTGTAAGTCAGACCGGTGGAGATTTTCAGAACCCATACTTTAGCAATTACCAGTTTAATGAAGAAAATATAACTCGGGTATTCGATGATTTTGAGCAGTTACCCAAAGTACCTCCAGGAAAGAGTCAGTACACATCCTTTGATTTTGGTGCCTACCTGAAGAAGCTACCCAACTCGAAACGCAGTGGTATTTTCCTTTTCCAGATGCATGGCTGGGATTTTGACAAGCGCCGCAGGACAGGTGTGACCACCAAACGTCTGGTGATGATCACCGACCTTGGTCTGCTTGTTAAGGAGCATGCCAATAAGAGTCGTTCCGTGTTTGTGATGTCGATCAGCAGTGGCCGGCCAGTGTCCGGTGCAAAGGTAGAGGTGTTGGGTAAGAACGGGATACCAGTGCACAGTGCATCAACAGATGGACAGGGTCAGGTGGTGATTCCGAATCTTACACAACTATCACGCAGTCGGAGTGCTACCGCTATTCAGGTGACTCATGGCAGTGATCTTTCTTTTATTCCTTACGATCGCCATGACCGTCGACTTGATCAGTCTCGCTTTGATATCGGTGGTGTCAGGCAAAACGGTGAAAGTGATGCGCTTACCGCGTACCTGTTTTCAGATCGGGGTATCTATCGACCAGGAGATACCTTCCATGTCGGTATGATCGTCAAATCAGCCAAATGGAATCGAAGTCTGAGTGATATTCCGTTGCAGGCGGTGATTACTGATCCGCGCGGTCTGACTATCAAGGAAACGAAGTTTCCATTATCTGCCGCAGGTTTCGAAGAGCTGAGTTACACCACACGCGGCAGCTCGCCTACGGGCGAATATGAGATCAAACTGTATTTGGTAAAAGATGAGGAAGATCGCAGCCTGCTAGGGTCGACCAGTATCAAGCTGGAAGAGTTTTTACCAGATCGTATGAAAATATCAGCCACTTTTTCTCAGGAACGATTAATGGGCTGGGTGCATCCTGATGGACTGAATGCACACGTTAACCTGAAAAATCTTTACGGTACACCTGCCACTGAACGACGTATCACGGCAAACATGACGCTTTCGCCTTATCATCCGGTGTTTCAAAAATACAGCGCCTATCATTTTTATGATCCACAGAAGGCAGACAAGGGTTTTACCGAACGTTTACCAGAGACCGTGACGAATAATGAGGGTGAGGCCGATATCAATCTGAATCTGGAACGCTTTGCCAGTGCCTCTTATAACGTTAGTCTGCACACCAGTGGATATGAGGCTGAGGGTGGGCGTAGCGTTTCAACACAGCGTAGCATGCTGGTGTCACCGCGCAGTTTTCTGGTGGGTTCAAAACCGGATGGACAACTTTCTTATGTGAGTAAGAATAGTAAACGTGTAGTGCAGTTTATTGC
>JAOULB010000176.1 GCA_029882235.1 Gammaproteobacteria bacterium
AGGTGCTTTGGGCATGAATAGGTCGTTGAAAGCCATTTTTTCCTTAAATCTCTGATGCTTACGTTAATATTATGTATAACTACATTAACTACCTCTGTCAACTATAGGGCAACTAAAAGATAATTACAATTCGTGTGGTGCTATCCAGTTCCTCACTCTATACTTGCTAGTCGTGCATAATAACTTTTTACAGACGCAAAACCTTATAATAATTTTTAACTAGTTCGATACTTGTGACCATATCCGCAAAAAGCCGCTTTAAACGGCTCCTAACCTTTGTCCGCAATGCTGCTTTGCTCGGCATCGCGACGCTATTGATTGTGACCGTACTGCTATTCCCGTTTTTGCCTGATATTGAGGCCTTGCGAGATGTTCAACTCCAGGTGCCACTCAAGGTTCTGACTGTAGACGGAGAGCTGATCGCAGAATTCGGTGAAAAAAAGCGCACACCGCTCGATTATAACAGCTTTCCCCCTATGTTAATCAAGGCTATCCTCGCGGCTGAAGATGCCCGATTCTTTGTCCATCCTGGGGTGGATTATCAGGGGATTATCCGTGCAGTTGTTTCTTTGATTCGAACCGGTGAGCGTGCCCAGGGTGGTAGTACCATTACCATGCAGGTAGCGCGAAACTTTTTCCTCAGCCGGGAAAAGACCTTTCTGCGTAAGTTCAATGAAATCCTGCTGGCGTTCAAGATTGAAAGCAAACTGACCAAGGCTGAGATTCTTGAGCTCTATCTAAATAAAATTTATCTCGGTAAACGTGCCTATGGGTTTGAGTCGGCTGCACGGGTGTATTATAACCTGCCACTGGCTGAGCTTGAGCTGCATCAGCTGGCCATGCTGGCGGGGTTGCCAAAGGCACCATCTCGTTATAATCCAGTGAGTAATTCTGAGCGAGCAACCATTCGCCGTAATTACGTACTGGGACGCATGCTGGAGCTGGGCTTTATTGGTGAAGAGCAACATCTTGCAGAGATCGACAAAATTGATAATGCCAGCGTCTATGGGCTGACTGTCGGCGTTGAGGCCCCCTATGTTGCTGAGATGGTGCGTGCAGAGATGTATGACCGTTTTGGTAAAGAAGCTTATACCGTGGGATATAAGGTCTATACCACGATACATTCTAAGAATCAGATAGCTGCGAATCGTGCCCTGCGTCGTTCATTGCTGGATTATGATCGACGTCATGGTTATCGCGGAGTGGTCAAAAATATCGATTTATTTCATACGGGCACAACAATAAATGCCGAATTCTCGGAGTTTTTTGAGGATCAGCAGGATCCCTTTGAACGTGAGCTCTGGGATATCAACTGGGATGAGGAAATAAAGTTTACCCGGATTGGCAATCTTGAGGCCGCTATTGTCATTCAGGTTGGTGAACAGGAGATCTTTGCCTATACCGCCTCGAATAATATGGTGTACATCCCCTGGGAAAATATCGAATGGGCGCGGCGATTTGTCACCGATAACAATCTTGGTCCTGAAATTGATAAAGCCAGTCAGGTTGTTAGAGAAGGAGATGTCATTTTGGTCACTCCGGCAGATAAAAAGGGCTGCTCGTGGTTGGCTCAGGAGCCTACTGTGTCAGGCTCACTGGTCTCGCTCAGACCGCAGGATGGCGCAATTCTGGCTTTAATTGGGGGCTTTGATTATTTCTCCAGTAAGTTCAATCGTGCCATGCAGGCAAATCGCCAGCCGGGTTCGAGTTTTAAACCGTTTATTTATTCAGCGGCTCTGGATAAAGGCTTTACTGCCGCAAGCATCATCAATGATGCACCAGTGGTGTTCGATGCACCCGGTCTGGAAGATACCTGGCGGCCGGAGAATTACAGTGGCAAATTCTATGGGCCAACTCGTCTTCGCAAGGCCTTGACCAATTCACGTAATCTGGTTTCGATTCGACTACTGCGTTCAATTGGTATCGGTTATGCGGTGAAATTTGCACAGCGATTCGGTTTTCAACGCCCGGCCTTACCTCGAGATCTATCATTAGCCCTGGGTAGTGGCACCATGACCCCAGTTGAACTGGCAACAGGGTATGCCACCTTTGCCAATGGCGGCTTTAAGGTCGAACCCTATATCATCGATCATATTGCTGATCAGGACGATAATATTCTTGAATTAACGAATCCGATTCAGGTCTGTATCAAATGTGTTGAAGAAGAAGAACGCAAAATGGCTGCCGAAGAAGCGGCAATTGCAGCGCAAAAAGAGCAGGAAGAAAAGGCCGAGCAACTCGCATTGCAGGAAAGTGAATTAAAGGTGGAAGTAGAAACACCCGAGGCGCTTGTTGCAGAAAAGCCCGCAGTTGTTGAAAGTGTAATCGAAAATGCTGAGGAAGAAGTCACCGAACCCAAGGTTGAAACTGAAGTTGAGAAAGAAGAAAAATTGCCGGTACAACCACTATGGTTGAGTGAAGCGGGCGATGTAATTCCCTTCCATGGTCCAATTCCCGTGAAGCTGGCACCAAGAATATTGTCTGCACCCACCTCGTTCATTATTAATTCCATGATGCGTGATGTTGTTCGCTTTGGTACGGGCCGGCGTGCCCTGTCTCTGCGAAGGAATGATCTGGCCGGTAAAACAGGCACAACAAATGATCAGCGTGATGCCTGGTTCTCTGGTTTTAACGGCGATGTTGTGGCCATCTCCTGGGTTGGCTTTGATAGCCCACGCCCACTAGGCGCTAAAGAGACGGGGGCACGTGCCGCCCTGCCGATGTGGATCGACTATATGGAAACGGCCCTGCATCGAATGCCAGAGACTGAGCTTAAGCAGCCACAAGGCGTGGTATCAGTACGCATTGATGAAAAAACAGGTAAACCGGTGCCTGCGGGTACACCGGATGCAATCTTTGAGTATTTCCTGGCGGATCAGGTGCCCGACTCAACGGAAAAACCAGTGTCTGCTGACCCCATGAATAATGATGCGGGTGGGGGCGCACCCTCGAATATTACCGAACAATTGTTCTAAACTAAGAGATAAGGCAGGTACAGGCTACAAGGCCACGATGAGACACAAAAATCATCATAATGAAAAACAGATGCGTATTCGTATCGCCCAGGCAGCCGCACGAATTCTGATTGAAAGTGGCGGCCAGGACTATGGCACTGCCAAGCGTAAGGCAGCCTTACATCTTGGTGCTGAAGATACCCGCAATATGCCAAGTAATGCCGAGATTGAGCAGGCCATCATTGAATATCAACGTATTTTCCGCGCCGACACCCAGCCACTAAATTTACGTAAGTTGCGTGAAGAAGCCATTCGCGCCATGCGCTTTTTTGAGCCCTATCGGCCCAAACTGGTTGGCCCTGTGTTACTGGGTACGGCCGATGAGCACACACCAATTACGCTGCACTTATTCGCGCAAACCAGTGAAGAAGTGGATCTGTTTTTAATGGACTATCAGATCCCGCATACCCAGCATGATAAGCGCCTGCGGATGGGGAGTGAGCTGTATCAGGATTACCCCAGTTACCAGTTTATGGCGGGTGACGTGAAGGTCGAAGCCATCATCTTTTCACCACGAAAAACCACACCACCACTTAGTCCCGTCGATGGCCGGCCTATGCGTCGAGCCGACATAAAAGAGGTTGAGCAGTTACTGGACGAGGTTCAACTACCTAACGTTGGATAACTCTCCGGATAGGGGATGCGTGCCACGCCGGTACCGACAGCGGCACGTGCAACGGCGGGGGGAATAAAGTCACGCAGTCTTGGATCAAAAGGTGTTGGAATAATATAGTCCGGCCCAAAGCTCAGCGAGCCTTTTCTTTTACCATAGGCTTTTAATACAGACTCCGGCACCGGTTCATGGGCGAGATTAGCCAGGGCATGCACTGCGGCGACCTGCATGTCTGTATTGATACTGGTGGCCTGTACATCCAGCGCGCCACGAAATATAAACGGAAAGCCCAGTACATTATTGACCTGATTCGGATAGTCACTGCGCCCGGTGGCCATAATCACATCCTTACGGACTGAATGTACTTCGGCGGGCGTGATTTCCGGATCGGGGTTGGACAGGGCAAACACCACCGGATTTTTCGCCATGGATTTGATCATGGGCTTGGAGATCAGATTCGGGCCAGAGACTCCAATAACCACATCGGCATCGACCATGGCATCTTCCAGCGTGCGCGCACCGGTGTCATTGGCAAATTCTTCTTTATAGAGATTCACATCACCACGGCCCTGATAAATCACGCCCTTGCGATCAATCATCGTGATGTTGTCCCTGTTGGCCCCGAGACGAACAAGGAGACGCATCGAGGCAATGGCAGCAGCACCTGCACCAAGGCAAGTAATGCGGACCTCATTCAAATTCTTTTCCTGCAGACGCAGGGCATTGAGCAAGCCAGCAGCGATAATAATGGCCGTGCCGTGCTGGTCATCGTGGAATACCGGAATATCGAGCCGTTCTGTCAGTACGCGCTCGATTTCGAAACAATAGGGTGCGGCGATGTCTTCCAGATTAATGCCACCAAAGCTTGGGGCGATATAGGTAACGGTATCAATGAAGGCATCGGTCGATGGCGCATCGACTTCGATATCCACTACATCAATCCCGGCGAAGCGTTTGAACAATACCGCCTTGCCTTCCATCACGGGCTTGCCCGCCAGTGCGCCGACATTTCCAAGTCCAAGCACGGCACTACCATCGGTAATCACCGCGACCAGATTGCCCTTGGCCGTGTATTTGTAAGCTGCCTGAGGATCTTCTGCAATTGCGAGCACTGGTGCAGCGACTCCAGGGGTATAGGCCAGGCTGAGCTCTTCCTGGGTTTCACAGGGTTTGGTCAGTTCCGTGGCTACTTTGCCGGGTCTGGGTTCGGCATGATAGGCAAGGGCCTTTTCGCTATGGCTTAATGTGTCTTTTTTCTCGGTCATTTTAATTTTGTTTATTCGATTTTTAGTGCGGCAGGGTGGCGAACACGCATCCTTAATTGATTATTGTGATACTTCACCCAGCCTCGGGCGACCAGTTTGCGACCGCGTAAGGCCCGGAAGTCTACACCATTAAAATACTCCAGGTCACTGCGCTTGATACGAATGGCAAAATTGGCATCCAGATTGAGCCAGATCGATGACTTACTGAAACCAACGCGTTTAACGACACCACTGACCTGACGAAAACCACGCGTATTGCTATCCAAATGTTTAGCGGCGCTGATCTGAAAACGTTGATGTGACCAGAGGCCTCGTTTTGATTTGCGCGCATTTTGTTCTGCTAGCTGGTAACAATCCCATTGCCACAAATTAGGCGGCACAGTCAGGGCCATC
>JAOULB010000178.1 GCA_029882235.1 Gammaproteobacteria bacterium
GAGTGCCCGGATTACCACCGGCGCCACCACAGCCGCCGCCGCCTCCACCGCCGCCAACAGAGTTAACTGTTCTAACGCCATCACACCTGTAACACGTGTAGCAAAATAGATCGCAGCAACTGCCCCAGTAGCAATAGGACTCCTGAAAGGTACCGCCGCGGCCGCCGCCACCGCCGCCGCCGCCACCACCGCTATCTCCTCTTATGCCGTGTTCACCGTCACCGCGTTGATATCCGGCAGTATTAAACCCGCCTAGTGAAGGTCCACCAAAACCATCGGCACCATACCCACCGGTATGACCGACAGAACCATTTCCACCCCAGCCACCACCGCCATAACCACCCAGCATACCATCTGCGCTTTGGTAACCTCGAATGCCCGTGTCACCATTAAAATTTCCAACACCGCCGTCTCCTCCGCGACCACCGCTACCGCCTGGTGATTCTGACCCATTACCACCAGCAGCACCTAACATGTCCGTCGCATCTGAACCGTCATTACTTACTATACATGCGACACCATCGTCGCCATCATTCCCATTTGCACCATTACCTGCAGTAATATGATTGTTTGAAATCGTTATATTGTTTGCAAATGATAATAATAAGCCCGTGCTGCTTTCGCCATCGCTAACACCATCGGCACTTGTTATAGTCAATCCGTCAAGGGTAAATGTTGAGACATTAACTCCGTAAACTGCTCGATTTCCTCCCTGAATCAGCGTGGTATTTACCGCCCTGTCTCTGAACCAGTCTGCAGCCCGATATCCACCATAAAGACTGACGCCGTTTTTCAGGGTCAAACTTTCATCATAGGCACCCGATGCAATATAAACATCTTTCCCATTGCTGGCCTGATTAATCGCTTCCTGAATAGTGAGAAGCGGACTACTACGTGTACCCTGATTGGCATCATTACCGGTTTTGGCGACAAAAATTGCGTTTGCCATACCGCCATTGACTTCCTCCATTACATTCACCTGAACAAGATCAGGAATGCCTACACCCCAAATATCGCTGATTATGAGCTCAAACAACACCGTGCTGACTTCAGCAGGTGCGGTAAAAGATGGACTAACACCGGTTAAACTTTCCTCACCATTTAATACATCAGGGCCAGCGATCTGTCGCCAGGTATAGCTAAGACTTGTGTCGGGTACACTGCCTACTGACTGAGAACCATCCAGAGATACAACCGTACCTGGCTGAGCATCAATATCCGCACCAGCCTTTGATATATTCTGCTCAGAGGTGCCAACAAAAATCATTACCACATCAGATGACTCAGTTGTGCCATCACTGACGGTCAGAGTTACCTGATAACTGCCTGCTACATCAGGAACAAATGATGTGTTAACGGCTGATGATGCAGAATAAGAACCCCCTGCACTTGCATCTGGCCTGATTGTTGTTTGCCATGAATAGCTTAATTGGTCATTGTCAGGATCGCTGCTCAATGAGCCATCAAGCAAAGCCTCGTTACCAATCAGTACAAGTTGATCATCGCCCGCAACGGCGATAGGAGATGAATTCTCAGAGTCCGAAGATGTTGATGCACTTCCACCACCACCTCCGCATGCTGTTACCAGAATCAGTAAGATCGGTATTAAGGAAGAAAATATATATTTCATATCCCACCTCCTATTACTACCTTTATGTCTTATTTAATAACTCGCGAGTATAAAATGAAATGATCTTTATCATTTATAAGAAAATTATTTAAAATAATTTGATATTTAGATCTAGCAATAATTATGTCAATTTATAAAATTTATGAAACACGAAATATAAAAGATATTTATCTATTTTATAACATCATCGCCGCAGGACGTATCAATAGGCATTGACGTCGTCCTGGAGATATTACGATTACACCAGCAAGAGAATATACTTTGCTTGCAGCAAGCAAAGATTATGAAGTCATAGATCTATTATTACTATACTATTTTAGAGACGTGCACTCTGTACGTCGAACTCCCAGAATTAAAACAAGTCCAGATAAAATTATTTAATTAAACATAGATTGATCATGATCATGGAATAATAAATTGGATCTTGATCTAATATACATGTCTACATTTGTTACTAAAGGATTTCAATCGTAGTCATTATCATCATCCGGCGGGAGGGTGTTATGCTAAAAAAGCACATACATTTTTACCAGTCTTGCCTTTTACTTGTCCTGCTCTTGCTTGCATCACAGGCCTGGTCCGCAACTTTTAATGTCTCAGATGTGGCAGGATTCCAGAGCGCCCTGACGACTGCCCAGTCTAACAGTGAGAATGACACCATTATTGTTGCCGACGGTATCTATGATGTGTCTGGCGGAACTCTAACCTTTTTTTCAGACGACTTTGAAGATTATTCTATAACAATAGAGGGATCGATCACGGGCGCAACCATCATTGATGGTGGAAATGCAGTGCGTGGCCTTGATGTAGAAACCGTTGCTCTGAATGCATCGGTTATCTTAAGAAACCTGATAATCCGAAATAGTTCTGCTGGAAATGGTGGCGGGCTACACATAGCAACATTCGGTGCCGATATCATTATTGAAAACTGTAAGTTTGACAGTAACATTGCTTCATTTAATGGTGGTGGCCTTTATGTTTTCACCAATGACGGTAACATTTCTATTAATCGCATCACCGCTAGAAGTAATGAAAGCGGTTTCAATGGAGGCGGTATTTACATTATGTCAAATGGAGATATTGGCGATATTTCGATTACAAACAGCCAATTTAGCAACAACACTCTAAATCCAGGCAACTCCGGTGGCGGTTTATGGCTAAGCTCATCAAATCTCGCGACCGTTGTGAGTGTCATTGGGAATTCGTTTACTGGTAATCAGGCCATTGCTATGAATGCGATAGCGGGCGGTGTCTACGTTGAGACTATGAATGATGTTAATACGATTTTCACAAACAATAGCGTGCATGGAAATACCGCTCAAGATGGTGGGGGTGCCTACTTCTATGGCAATCTGATGACGATTGCAAATAACACCATCAGTGGCAATCGTGCACTGGATGATGGTGGCGGAATAGTATTTGAATTACAGGGCGGAACAAATACCCTGGTTAACAATATTGTCTGGGGTAATACCAGCGCAGCAATGGGGACTGACATCAGGGTCAGGGACGGCCCGGGACATGCACTGACGTACCATCATAATATATATAGTGATATGCATATCTCTGGTGGAGGGACTGTAACGGACGAAGGTAATAATAGTAATGTGGATCCCGGCTTTGTGAATTCCAGTGGTCCCAATCCAGCACTATGGGATGTCCACCTGACTGCGAACTCACCCGCCATTGATGCAGGTGCCAACACAGCCATACCCGATGGAATAAATTTTGATCGAGATGGTCAAACCAGAATCGTTGATGGCAACGCTGATAATACAGCAACAGTAGATATCGGATCAGATGAGTATCAACCACCACCACCCGTAGATGAAAATGACGATACTCCATCTACTGGCGGCGGCGGTGGAGGCGGTTGTAGTTTACAGCAGAAAAGTATGTTTGATCCGGTATTATATTTCTTACTGATCATTGCCGGGCTGTATCGATTCAGCAGACAATCTCGCTGGAGTCAGAAATAAAATAAACTGATATTGATTCCTTTAAATAAGCAACGACATCAATGTGACTTTAGATACTTAATCCATTGATTAATTGCTATAGAGTCATGATCATCCAGAAACTATATATGGAAATGATCATGAAATGCGCCTCCATCTCTATACTAAACCGTTTTATCGTTTTGAGTTTATTCGTTTTCTTTTCAAATGCTATTAACGCTGAAGAAAAATTAAAGCCCTTTGTGCTGGCGAAGACCATTACTGCTACTGATGTAAATAAAGTTGTAAATAGCGTAAGCAAAAAACTTACCAGCAATGGCTTTGAGATCGTCGGTCGCTACAATCCTTACAAAGATACAACGATACTGGTCATTAGTAATCGTCAACTGCGTGCTCATGCCGCTCAGTCAAAAATGGGTGCCTATGGTGCCATTCTTAGAGTCACTATTAACAAAACAGACAATCAGATTCAACTTGCCTATACAAATCCGACTTATATGGCGCATGTGTATCGCATGAAGACTGATCTTGCCGATCTTACTAAGCAGTTAGCTATGCTGCTTGGCGCTGAAAAAGACTACGGTTCTGCTGAAGGCTTAAGCGCAGACAGCCTTCGAAACTATCAGTATAAGTGGTTAATGCCTTATTTTTCCGATCTGCATGAACTGGGAGATTATGGCAGCCAGACAAAAGCACTTGCCGAGATTGAGAAGAAACTAGCTACAAAACCTGGTGGTGCCAGTAAGGTTTATCGCGTTGATCTTACGGATAAACAGGAGAGCGTGATTGGTATTGCCCTACCGGGACCAGAATCGAATGACTGCAGTGGTGATCAGTACATCATGTCGCGTATCGATTTTAAAAAGCTAAAGTCCAGCGGCCATTTGCCTTACGAAGTTGTCGTCTCTTCGGGTAAGGTTTATGCCTTATATGCCGAGTTTCGTATTGCCATTAATTTTCCCGATTTATCCATGATGGGCAGTAACAGTTTTGCATCGATCATGTGTGCACCGGAATCCATCAAATCGGCGCTGACTCAGGCGGTGGGTATCAAAAAAGAAGACGATTTTTAATCAAAAAGGAGCCCGTAACAAAAGGGTCCAGGTGCACGACACTTTTTATTCCTGACATCCTTCCTCCATAATTCAAAAGACAGATTATCGATTCAACCCGTTTTCTTGATTGATTTAAAAATAAATCCTCAAAAAATAAAAAGGCTCACATGGTGAGCCTTTTTATAAAGTTGCCACTTCTCTAACTTAGTTGTTACGCCTTCTCCTTGCAAACCCGATCCCTAGCAAGCCTACGCCAAGCAAGAACAGGGTTGAAGCTTCCGGTACGTTAACCGCCTCATACGACAGAATGGAGCGTTGTTGACTATCAAAAAATAGCGCGGTACCACCATCAACGCCATAGGTTGCACCGTACCGGTATTGACCTACTCCTGAAGTTAGAGGATCAACTGCAATACCTGCATAATGATCGCCAATATCAATATTTGGACCATTGAGCGCCATACCGCTGCCAATACCCATAAGAGCGGCATTGATGCCATCAAATGAATAGGTGTATTCGCCCATGAACATCACTGAACCGCCACCCGCAATGAATGAATTGAGGGAAGCAATCTCTGCGTCGGTTAGAGCACCATTAAACAACCCTGTCACGAAGAGATCGACATCAGCAAGCAACGCA
>JAOULB010000177.1 GCA_029882235.1 Gammaproteobacteria bacterium
TCTGAACAACTCGATACGCATCTCTGGCTCAGTGCCGATCCACAGTATGCAGGTGGTTTATTGATTCAGAAACTGCCGGGTGACTGGCCAGACGAAGAGCTGGAACTCTGGGAACGTGTATCGCACTTAAGTGCAACCATAAAAGATTCAGAGTTACTCCATCTTCCCCATACAGAAATCATCCACCGCCTGTATCATGAAGAAGATGTCCGCATATTTGAAACGGAACCGGTTTGTTTTCGGTGTACCTGCACCCGCGATCGCGTCGCAAATATGTTGCAGACGCTAGGTTATAAAGAAGTGCAGAGTACTATTGAAGAACAGGGTAACGTCCATGTCGCCTGTGAGTTCTGTAATCAGAAATATGATTTTGATGTTGTCGATGTTGAAGAAATTTTTGCCAGTGATATAACCGCAGACAAGGGAAATATCACCCGGCATTAATCTGCACGTATTTTAAATTCACCCACCAGTGTTTCCAGTTGCGAAGCAAGCTGGGCCAGCTCGTTTGTTGCTGTGGTTGTTTGTGTTGAGTTATCAGCAACAGTTTGTGCAAGCTGAGTGATGTTGGTAACGTTACGATCAATTTCTTCGGTAACTGATGTATGTTCTTCAGTTGCCGTGGCAATCTGAGTAATCATCTGACTAATATTGTCGACGGCACCCGCAATACTGTTTAAGCGCGAGGAAGTTTGTTCGACAAACTCCTGTGTTTTATCAGATTCTTCGAGCGTTGTTTTCATGGTATCAACAGTCATATGTGTTTCTGATTGTAGTGCAGCAACCGTCTCCTCAATTTCCTTGGTCGACTGTTGTGTGCGAGTGGCCAGAGTGCGAACCTCATCGGCAACAACGGCAAAACCGCGACCCTGTTCGCCTGCGCGTGCGGCTTCAATCGCGGCATTCAGTGCCAGCAGATTTGTTTGCTCGGCAATATCATTAATAACAGACATGATGTTAGAAATCTTGTCTGTTTGTTCCTGTACGCGCTGTAGTGAACTGGCGACCTGATTGGTCACTGCAATCTGGTTGTTAATCGCTAAAGAGAGTTTTTGCGATGTTTCTTCGCCTTCTTTCGCTTCATGATTTGCATTGTCTGCTGCAGTGGCGGCATCAGCGGCATTGCGGGCAACTTCCTGGGCAGTCGAGGCCAGTTCATTAATTGCTGTCGCAACCTGTGCTGTTTCAGCCAATTGTTTTTCGATACTGGAGTTTGTCTCTGCTGAAATTGCGGTTAACTCTTCACTGGATGACGCCAGCATCCCCGTGGTTTTGTTAATACCAACCACCATGGTGCCCAGATTGTCGAGCATCGAACCCATTGCCCTGGTTAATTGCCCAGTTTCATCATTTGTTTCACTCTTACCGGCATCCGGGGTTAGATCGCCGGTGGCAACATCTTTTACGACTTTAATAATTGCATTGAGTTTGGTGAATGCGCGGTTGGTATACCAGGTCAACAACAGAACCATACCAATAATAATCACTGCGGATACGATCAATGCCAGCCAGTTGAGACGAGATTGCTTGTCAAAGCTTTGAGTGTGATCTTTGATGGTAACAAGATGCGCCTTTGGCTCACCTTTGAAATCCTTAACAGGGTGGGTAATTGCTGCAAAAACATGTTTGTCATGTTTAATCGGCTTGAATTTCGATTGCCCGGCTTCAGGTAGTTCATAATTAAATTTTGAAAATAGATTTTCAGCTGTACTCTGAATAATGCCGCCATTACGATCAACAATCACAATCTCTGATTCATTACTGTTTTTCATCTGACTAACAGCATCTTTTAAGTCACGGATAAACATGGCACCGCCAATCGTCTGTCCACGAATAAATAATGGAAAGCTTACCGCAATTTTGGGCTGGCCCTGAGCATCAAACACAATCCCACGTTGCACCTTGCCGGTTTCCAGAGACTTGGCCATCAGGCTGTTTTCTTCAAGCTTTGCAGTAGCTGGAATTGTAACTAATTCATTTGCATTTAGATCACTTACAGATAAACCTGTTAGTACTTTTGAGGCACTAAGCAAATTATATGTCGTTTGTAAGTTTTCTTTTAGCGCATCAACGTTGTTTTGTTTCAGTGCATTACGCGTTTCGCGGTCGCGGGCAAGCGAAGATGAGTTGGCTTCCATGGCATCCATTTGATTGGTCAGGATTAGTCGCCATAGCAGCGCCTCACCAGATATTGATGCCTCTTCAAAGCGTTCTTCGACCTCGTTCTGAGTGAGTCTGCTGGCTATGGTTTGAGCAACCACAACCAGCAGAATGGTCGATAGACTAAGTAATAATATACGTGACTTTAGTGTCATGAAATAAACCTGCTGTTACTTTAACTATCAAAGTTTATTCAACTGGATAGCCAGATTTTTTCCATGAAGGAAAACCATCTCGGTAGTAATAGACTTTTTTGAAACCCCAGGCAACCGCCTTTTCTGCTGCCTTGGCACTGCGTAGGCAACTGTGGCCATTGCAGTAAATCACCACTTTCTGATTCTGTTTCACATGCTCGCCAAGCGTACCCTTATTAAATACCTTTTTAAGCTCAATATGAACGGCATCAGGTACACGACCCGCGGCAAAGTCTTTGTCTTTGCGTACATCAACAAAGATAACGCCTTGATCAAACAGTTTTTTCGCCTGTTGCGCATTGACGGTTTTGGCGCCAGGGACGACTTTTGGCGAAATCTTTTTACCAGCATGTGAGCTTGTGCCAAAGGCCAGGGCTAGCGTCATAACTAATGCCGTTGAAGATAAAATTTTGTTCATTGGAGGGGCTCCTTCTGTGCTTGTTTCAGAGTGTGCCTATACTAACGACGATTTTGTGGTTTTCTTTAATTAAATTTATTAATTATTCTTATTTGTTAAATTTTTGTTACAAAATGTTAAATGATTTCTTATCTTTATCATGCAGCTGTTCATTTATGTCTGTACCAAATGTCACATAGATTATTTTTATCAATTAGATTTAACCATACCGGATATTGACAGGTGGGAGAGATAATGCTTGACGATATGGCTGAGCTATTTCGCAGGGATGTAATAACAATAACTTATGAGCAAATCGGACAGTCGGGATCTTTGTGGAGTTTGAGTTTACGCCAGTCATTATGCAGCAGGTCGATCACCAAAACCTGGCCAGCGAGACTGTCGCCGATATTTAATAGCGTTTTTATGGTCTCAGCAGCCTGAATGCTGCCAATAATACCGACCAGTGGTGCCAGTACACCGGTTTCACTACAACGTATTTCTTCTTCGCCTTCATCTTTATATAAGCAGTGGTAACAGGGCGCATCGGCAAGATCATTTCGAAACACGGCAACCTGACCTTCCATGCGAATTGCCGCACCACTGACCAGCGGCTTTTTATGTTTAACACAGGCCGCATTCACTGCGAAGCGAGTGTTGAAGTTATCACAGCCATCAATGACGATATCAACGGTGGGCAGTAAGGAATCCAGCTTTTCAGCATCAAGTTTTTCATTTATACAGCTTATTGTTACGTCAGGATTTAACGCAAGCAAAGTCTCTTTAGCTGATTCCACCTTGGGTCGATCAAGATCATTAGTATTATGAATGATCTGACGTTGCAGGTTTGAAAGTTCGACTTTATCAAAATCAGCCAGCATCAAATGACCGACACCGGCGGTTGCCAGATACATGGCGACTGGCGAGCCCAGACCACCCAGACCAACAATCAACGCCGTAGACTGCAGTAGTTTTTCCTGACCGGCGATATCCACCTGCGGCAACATAATTTGCCGGCCATAACGAAGTAGGTTTTGATCATCCATATCTATAGAGTAAGACCAATCATCATTACATGGAAGCCATTCTTAGAAATAACTACAGACGCGCCAACACAACCCGAGGTTGTTTGGCGTAATCGGTGAGGCCATGTAATTCACGAAAGCCAGCGGCATCCAGTAGAGCCATGATTTGTGGCTGTTGATCATAGCCATGTTCCAGCACCAGCCAGCCTTTGCGCTTCAGACACTTTTTCGCTTGCGGAATTATAGTGCGAATATCATCCAGACCATCATCACCTGACACCAGGGCCGTTTTAGGTTCAAAACGCACGTCACCTTGCTGCAGATGTGGATCGTTCAATGCGACATAAGGTGGGTTGGCAACAATAATATCAAAGCTATGCGCATCAACCCCCTCAAGCCAGTTGCCCTGACTAAAACTGACATTGCTCAAATCCAGTTGCCGTGCATTCGTTTCCGCAACACGAATCGCAGACTTGGACTGATCAATACCAAACACATTGCACTGTGGACATTCAGACGCAATCGCGAGGGCAATCGCACCACTGCCGGTACCCAGATCAGCAATATCACAGGCCGTATCATCGGGTATCAATACCAGTGTCTGTTCAACCACCACTTCAGTCTCAGGTCTTGGAATTAACGTGTCCGTCGTGACCTTCAACTTCAACGACCAGAACTCCTGCATCCCGGTAATATAAGCCACCGGCTCACCCTCAGCACGACGTTCAACCAGATCGAAAAAAAACCGCTCCGTGATCTGCGATAGGGGTTCCTCTGGCCAGGTCAGAAAATGCACCCGATTCTTCTTCAACAAATGCGCCAGCAATACCTCAGCATCCAGTTTAGGTGTGTCGGAGCTGTCCTTTAGTTTTGCGGTTGCTGTCTGGATGGCTTGTTGGATGGTGGTGGGCATAGGGGGTGGGTTTTTGTTGTGTTGGTATTGGGTATTATAGTTTATATCTAAATTTTTATGTCTGGTTTCAACTAGCCGGCTTTGCTTGTCATTCCGGCGATACTACTCTCGGCCATCCATGGCCTTTGTAGTATAAGTACATCCTGTACAAAATACCGGAATCCAGTTTGCTGTGTCGTTGTTTGCTTTATATGAATTTCATTGGAATCGCTATCGCGAACTGGATTTTAAGTCCGGTCTCGTCCGGACGGACGAGTTCATTTTCTTTAAACGGCTAAAGAAAACGAACCAAAAGAAAGCCGCCCCTGATGACGCAAGCTTGTGGTTGGGGTTTGATTTCTTATTGGCTTTGGCAGAAGGGGCGTCCTGCCCCTCTGCCAAAGAGCGGCATCCCTGCCGCGCCTGATTTATAAAAGCAAAAGAAATAAAACCCCAACCACGCGTCATCAAAGGGGGAGTTTATTCGAGGTTTAAATTTAATATAATTATGAAAATTCTTCTTTTGTCTTTTTATTAAAGAGTACAAAAAAACTATAAGTTGATATGATAAGCAGCAATAAAGTTATCCAGCGCCCTATCCCACTACTTATGAAA
>JAOULB010000179.1 GCA_029882235.1 Gammaproteobacteria bacterium
TTTACCTGCACCTGCATCGATGTGTTTCTGACAGCTTTCTTCAGTCAGGAAGAAACCAGTACAGTCGATAACGATGTCTGCGCCAACTTCATCCCATTTCAGATCTGCAGGATCACGCTCAGCAGTCAGACGGATTTTCTTACCATCAACAATCATGGCGCCGGCTTCAGCAGAAACTTCACCACCGAAACGACCGTGTACTGAATCGTACTTCAGCATGTATGCCAGGTAATCAGCATCCAGCAGATCGTTAATGCCAACGATTTCGATATCTTTGAATTCGTTGTATACAGCACGGAATACCATACGGCCGATACGACCGAAACCGTTAATACCAACTTTAATAGCCATTATTTTTCTCTCCCAGTATTTTCTTTAAAACAAAACTTTTACAAAACGCCTTCGACAGCTTTCACAACATTCTCAACAGTGAAGCCGAATTCTTTAAACAGAACTTTGTCTGGTGCAGACTCACCAAAGCGGTCAATACCCACGACCACATCGGCGTACTTGTACCAGCCCATTGTTACTGCAGCTTCAACTGCAACAGTTGGAACCTTAGGCAGAACCGATGAACGATAGGCTTCATCCTGTGCTTCGAATGCATCAACAGAAGGCATAGAGACAACACGAATATTCTTACCAGACAGAGCTTCAGCTGCGCCTGTAGCAAGCTGAACTTCAGAACCGGTGGCGATGATGATGGCATCAGGCGTACCGTCACAGTCTTTCAGGATGTAACCGCCCTTAGCAATATCTGCGATCTGTGCATCAGTACGTGTCTGATGTGGCAGGCCCTGACGTGAGAAGATCAGACAGCTTGGACCTGTTTTACGTTCAATAGCTTTAGCCCATGCTGTTGCTGCTTCAACCGCATCACATGGACGCCATACTGACATGTTTGGAATCATACGCATGGTTGGAATCTGTTCAACAGGCTGGTGAGTTGGACCATCTTCACCCAAACCAATTGAGTCATGGGTATACACAAAGATTGAACGTTGCTTCATCAGGGCTGCCATACGCAGTGCATTACGTGCGTACTCAGAGAACATTAAGAATGTTGCGCCGAATGGAATCAGGCCGCCGTGCAGGGCGATACCATTCATGATGGCCGACATACCGAACTCACGAACACCATAGCGAACATAGTTGGCTTCTTCATTGGCATCCATAGGCTTGTAACCAGACCATTCAGTCAGGTTTGAACAACCCAGGTCAGCTGAACCACCAAACAGTTCAGGCAGCATAGGTGAGTAGTTTTCAATACACGCTAAAGAAGCCTGACGAGTTGCAGGACTCTTGGCATCGGCATTGACACTAGCAATATAATCAGCGGACTTCTTCGCCCAGTCTGCTGGCAATTCGCCATTCATACGACGTTCAAACTCAGCGGCCAGTTCTGGATGTGCTTTCTTATAAGCATCGAACTTGTCGTTCCATGCATTTTCAGCAGCCACACCTTTTTCTTTCGCATCCCAACCTGCGTAAACATCAGCTGGCACTTCGAAAGGACCGTGATCCCAGCCCAGCGCGGCTTTAGTCAGGTTAATTTCTTCTTCACCTAATGGTGCACCGTGACAGGCATGTGAACCCGCCTTATTCGGTGAACCAAAACCAATCGTAGTTTTACAGCAGATCAGGGTTGGTTTGTCAGTCATGGCTTTGGCCATTTCAACCGCTTTTTGAATTTCATCAGGGTTGTGACCGTCAACATTTGGAATCACGTGCCAGCCGTAAGATTCAAAACGTGCGGGCGTGTTATCAGTAAACCAGCCTTCAACGTGACCATCGATAGAAATACCGTTGTCATCCCAGAATGCGATCAACTTGCCCAGACCTAAAGTACCGGCCAGTGAACAGGCTTCGTGTGAGATACCTTCCATCAGACAGCCATCACCCATGAAGACATAGGTGTTGTGGTCGACGATGTCGTGGCCTTTCTGGTTGAACTGGCCCGCGAGCGCTTTTTCAGCAATCGCCATACCGACAGCGTTAGTAATACCCTGGCCTAATGGACCAGTTGTAGTTTCAACACCTGGCGCATAGCCGTATTCAGGGTGACCTGGCGTTTTTGAATGCAGCTGACGGAACTGCTTCAGATCATCCATCGACAGGTCATAACCGGTCAGGTGCAATAAAGAATAAATCAGCATAGAGCCATGACCATTCGACAGGATAAAGCGATCACGATTGGCCCATTTTGGGTTGGTTGGGTTGTGTGTCATGTGGTCGTTCCACAGCACCTCTGCGATATCCGCCATACCCATAGGCGCACCGGGGTGGCCTGAATTGGCTTTCTGTACGGCATCCATACTCAGGGCACGGACGGCATTGGCTAAGTCTTTGCGAGATGGCATAGCTCTCTCCTGTTTCATTTTTGGAAAATCTTCTGTTGTGGTCGACATGGCATCAAACCCATTGTTCACGCAGCTAACTCTATGAGCCGCCGCAAATTAAATTTGTGTCTTTAAAATAATATTCCGGCCATTACCGGACAAAAAACACACCCATGATTCAGCTGTAAGCATCAGTCTGAATCAAAAAAACTTATTCATTTTTTTGAAATTGAGCGGAATCTGGCCGCCCCTATCCGCTCCCCGGACAGTGAGCGGGCGATTTTCCCACTTTTTACCCGTCCGGGGCAATAGCCCAAAGGAAATGAAATGCCCTGGTGATAAGCCAAGTTATTAAAAAGATAAAGACGTTTTATCCCGAATTAGTCGGTTAAACAGCTTCTTTCCACTTGATAGAACAACCCATGCTGGGGATCTGATCTGCAGGGCCCTGACCTGTTTTCGCTACTTCCAGCATGGACTCAAATAGATCACGGCGGGCATCTGCCGGCGCTGTTTCCTTGCGACTGGCATCCAGCCGACCCCGATATTGCAATTCCAGATTGGCGTTGTAACCAAAAAAGTCTGGCGTACAGACCGCACCGTAGGCTTTGGCAACGTCTTGCGATTCATCAAGCAGGTAAGGGAAGGGGAAATCAAATTCTTTGGCTATTTTCGCCATATTTTCAAACGAATCTTCTTCGTAGAGCGCTGGATCATTCGCCATGATGGCAACACTATTAACGCCATGTTCACGCAGCTCTCTGGTATCGCGCACCAGACGATCACGAATGGCTTTCACATACGGGCAATGATTACAGATAAACATCACCAGCAGCCCATTTTCTCCCTTACAGTCCTGTAGATTCCATGTCTTTCCATCGACACCGGGTAAACTGAAATCGATCGCTGCCTGGCCAAAATCACAGACGGGTGTTTCAAGGCTAACCATAAAACCCTCCAGTTGAATTCAATTCGTTAACAAAAATTTAAGCGCGCCATTATAGCGATCATCAGCCCTAAAATTGAAGTTAAACAAACACCACGGTGCACACGTAGTCATTTTGATTAAAACAGGCTAAAATGGTGGGTTCATACTATTACTACAAAGCAGATATAGGGAAACCCATGACTGACCGCCATTTATTTACCTCTGAATCCGTTTCCGAAGGCCATCCTGATAAGGTTGCCGACCAGATTTCCGACTCCGTGCTCGATGCCATCCTGACCCAGGATCCAAAAGCACGTGTCGCCTGTGAAACGATGATTAATACCGGCATGATTATTCTTTCCGGAGAAATCACCACAACGGCCAATGTTGATTATGCCGAGGCAGCGCGTAACGCTGTAAAAGAAATCGGTTATAACAGCTCAGCAATGGGTTTTGACTATGAAAGTTGTGCTGTTCTAGTCTCTCTTGATAAGCAATCACCCGACATTGCCATGGGCGTCGATGAAGGCAGCGATAAAGAGCAGGGTGCAGGTGACCAAGGTCTGATGTTTGGTTATGCCAGCAATGAAACTGATGTACTCATGCCAGCTCCCATTACCTATGCCCACCGTCTGGTGAAACGCCAGGCTGAAGTGCGTAAAAATGGCACCCTGCCCTGGTTACGTCCAGATGCAAAAAGTCAGGTCACTTTTGTTTATGAAGACAATGTCCCAGTCGGCATTGATGCGGTTGTGCTTTCAACCCAGCACGACCCTGATATTGAACAAAAGGCATTACAGGCTGCGGTTATGGATGAAATTATTACCCCTGTTCTGCCCAAAGAGTGGATTTCAAAAGACACAAAATACTTTATTAACCCAACAGGTCGCTTTGTTGTGGGCGGACCCGTCGGTGACTGCGGTCTGACTGGACGTAAGATTATCGTCGATACCTACGGCGGTATGGCGCGTCATGGTGGTGGTGCCTTCTCCGGTAAGGATCCCTCAAAAGTGGATCGCTCTGCCGCGTATGCCGGTCGTTATGTCGCCAAGAACATTGTTGCGGCTGGCCTGGCAGACCGCTGTGAGATTCAGGTCTCCTACGCCATTGGTGTAGCCGAGCCTACATCTATTAGTATCCAGACCTTCGGCACCGGCAAAATTGCCGATGCCCGTATTGTCGAGCTGGTGCGTGAGCACTTCGATCTGCGTGCCGGTGGACTGGTGAAAATGCTGGATCTGTTACGTCCGATTTATCGCCCAACTGCGGCCTATGGTCACTTTGGCCGTACTGAGGCTGAATTCAGCTGGGAGAAAACCGACAAGGCTGAAGTACTGGCGAAAGCGGCTGGCACAGAGGCTGCTGCATAGGTTAAATTCCAGCCACTCGTTCCCATGTAGATCATGGGAACGAGAAATCGATTTTACTTTTGTTTTTTTTTTAAATTAAACTATTCTTCCTTTTCGAACGATATTGAAAAGGATTAAATGAATCCTTAAGACATTGTCTTAACATATTTTTACATCTCGCCGATTTTCTGAGGGGCGCTGCAACAGATTCAATTCTGTCAGGCTCAGAAATATCGGTTTTTTGGAACAACGGCGCTCGTTCAAAGTACGGAGAATCGACTATGAACGCTGTTCCTACCCCCTCTTCCACCGACTATAAAGTTGCAGATATTTCGCTGGCCGACTGGGGCCGCAAAGAAATCGCAATCGCCGAGACAGAAATGCCTGGGCTAATGGCCTTACGCGAAGAGTATGGCAAAGAACAACCTTTAAAAGGTGCCCGCATCTCGGGAAGTCTACACATGACGATCCAGACTGCGGTTTTGATTGAAACCCTCCTTGCCCTTGGTGCTGAAGTACGCTGGGCCTCCTGTAACATTTTCTCTACTCAGGATCACGCTGCTGCGGCGATTGCTGCGGGTGGCACACCGGTTTTTGCCTGGAAAGGTGAAACACTGGAAGAATACTGGTGGTGTACTGAGCAAATG
>JAOULB010000180.1 GCA_029882235.1 Gammaproteobacteria bacterium
ATTGATTCGACGATTCCTGTTGGTGAAGCGATTGCCTTTCTAGTTGCTGATGCGGGTCAGGTTTTAGATAGTAAAAAAACGGCCGTGGCTGCAGCCGCACCGGTAGCAGCTTCACAACCAAAATCATTACCCGCAGGTACGGCGCAGGCCAAGACCCGTGTACCTGCGCAACCCCATGGTGCAACACCTGCGCCACGTCCATCGAATAAAAATGCAACACCGTACGCGCGTCAGTTAGCTGGTGCGCATGGGATTGATCTTAATAGTATCCCGGGTACTGGACCGGGCGGCGCAATTATCGCCGCTGACGTGTTGAACAGTGACGTGCAAAAGACTTCAACCCGACGCATATTCCAGGTGCCAGGTGAAGGTCGCGCTATGTCGGCGATGGAAAAAGCGGTATCCCATAATATGGAATACTCCTTGTCGATGCCGCTGTTCCGTGTGACAGTAAATATTGATCCCAGTGCATTGAAGACTGCGTCAAAGACCAAAGGTTTTTCACTAACGGTCACTTTAGCCAAGGCTGCTGCGCTGGCGATAGAAAAACACCCAAGTGTGAATGCTGTATATCAACATGAAGATCGCATTCTTGAGCGTGAGCAGGTCGATATCGGTATCGCGGTAGAGACCGAAGGCATGGGGCTGGTTGTGCCTGTGTTACGTGATGTGGTGGCTTCTGATCTGGGTAGCCTGAGTGCAAGTTGGAAAGACATGGTTGATCGTGCACGTGCACGCCGTCTGAAACCCGAAGAATATTCTAATCCGACATTTACCATTTCAAATATGGGCATGATGGGTGTGGCGCAGTTTGATGCGATTCCGTCACCCGGTACCTCGGCTATTTTTGCCATTGCGACACAGGGCCCACAGGGCATGCCAGTTACTATTACTGCCGATCACCGTATCGTTAACGGTGCGGATGCGGCTAAATTCCTCAATACCTTTAAACAGATGGTCGAAAGCCCAGGCTGGCTTGATTCATCAGCTGCCGTCTCTGCTCCAGCTGCCGTAGCCAGCAGTGGCTTTGAGCTGGAAAAAGGCAAATATGATTACGATGTCGTCGTCATCGGTGGTGGCCCCGGCGGTGAAGATGCTGCGCGTGATCTGGTTGAGCATGGCTTTAAAGTGGCGATGGTGAATGATGCACCATTCCCCGGTGGTGAATGTTTATGGCGCGGATGTATTCCGTCCAAGGCCTGGCGTGCAGCGGCAGACCGTATACGTGATCGTGTGCATGACAAATTACTCGGTATCGGTGGCACCAACAAACCTGAGCTGGACTGGGGCAAGATGGAGAAACATCGTCGTTCCGTACTCGAAGAGCGCGGCAAAATGGCGCTGAACACCGACAAGGGTGTGAAGATCGATGTGATTCAGGGATTCGCTCGATTTGAAGACGATCATTCAGTCTTTGTTGATCAGGGTGGTAACCAGAAAGACCCACATACCCGCGCACCAGAAGGTGATGGTAAAAAAGGTAAGAAAATAAGCTTTGGCGCGGCCGTGATTGCCACTGGAGCACCGCCATTTGTCCCCCCCATTCCCGGTGCCCATGAAGGTGTTAAGAGTGGTGGTGTGCTGACTTCAGACACCGTCTGGGGCCTGAAAGAACAACCCAAGCGTATTGGCGTGATTGGTGGTGGTGCGATTGGCTGTGAGATGGCACAAATCTTCCAGGATTTCGGAGCCAAGGTGACTCTGCTGGAGGCCAATGAGCGTATTCTGGCTGAAGTCGAGCCTGAGGTGGCGAAGCAACTGACAGCCATTCTGAACGAAGACAAAAACCTGTCCATCGAGACTGCAGTCAAGATTAAGGAAATTAAAGGCACACCTGGCAAAATGAAAATTGCCTACGAAGGGGCCGATGGTAAGGCACATAATTTTAGTTGTGATTACGTGATTATGGCCACGGGTAAGCGCCCTGTGCTGGAGCCCCTGCAGCTCGATAAGGCCGGGATCCAGACGGAAAATGGTGTCATCAAAGCGGACAACCGTTGCCGCACCAATGTCGGTCATATCTTTGCTGTGGGTGATGTCATCGGTGGCCTGATGCTGGCCCATACCGCCGGACAACAGGGCCGTGTGGCTGCCCATAACATCGGCGGTGAGGCTCACATGTACGACCAGGACAAAGATTCAGGTGTCATCTTTACGCGTCCAGAGGCGGCCTTTGTTGGTTTGTCGATGGAGCAGGCCAAAGCCAAAGGAATCGATGCGGCTGAGGTAAAAGTCCCCATGAGCGTGGACGCCAAGGCCATGATTACCGGTGAAACACTGGGCCTGATCAAGATTGTTGCGGACAAGAAATCCCACCAGATCATTGGTGTGCATATGCTGGCCGACCATGCTGATACCCTCATTGGTGAGGCGGTCATGATGGTCTCAGCCAATATGACACTGGAACAGGCCGGGCAGGCGATTCATCCACATCCGACCCAGACTGAGCTATTTGGTGAACTGGCACGTCGCCTATCCTCTCGTTTAAGACGTTCGGAAAAACGAGCAAAGAAAAAGTAAATAAGCTTTTTAGCTCATTGCTAACAAAGGCCCGGTTATTGCAACTGGGCCTTTGTCGTTTTAGCCCTCAATTCATTTATCTCCGGCTGGAATGGAACTTGCTTTATGGGTGATATGAAACGCGTTTTGCTCAATTCCTCACTATTAGTACTGACCATTATCTGGCCAGCGGCCACGGTTGTGTCCGAACCGCCTCGCAGCTGGAATCGGATGAGTACTGAAATGGAGATTAAAAAAGCTGAAGTCAGTGAAAAAGAAAAGCAGGAGGCGCTTGAAGGTTCAATTGTTGAGGCGGATGCCACCAAACTGGAAAGCATGCAAGTGGCGAAGCTTGGTGAACTACAGCGCCGGCTCGAGGCGAGTCGCGTGGCCCGCAAAAAATCTGACAAAGATCAGCGCAAAGACACCGGCATAGCAAAAGCAGAGAGTGAAACGAAGCCAGCACAACAATCAGAGCAAAAGCCAACTCAAAAATCGGCGGATAAGAAAACCAATAAACAAGCTGAAAGTTTGATACAAATGCGTGAAGAAAATTCAGCCGACGATGGTGTTGTGGTGGAATGGGTTGGTAAGGATCGACGCCTGAAACGCGTAAAGAAAGTCCCGGGCGGAACGCATCAACGACTCTTCAAGCCCCCGAATAAGCTTATTGTTACCGATGAGTATCATCAGTCCGTACCTGAATTATTAACGACCGGTGAACTACGGCGTTATGGCGCCAGACCCACTGAATCGAGCTGGGTCACTAAGAGCTCCAAGTTCCTGTGTGAAATCCGTCATCCGATTCCACGCTTTGGTTACGCAGTCTTTAAACGCGGCGTCGGTCAGCGCATGCAGTTTGCGCTGGAAAGTTATACCACCACGGGAGGCATCGGACAGGCCCGGATTCAGTCAGTCCCACCAATATGGAAGCATTATGCCAGTGCCAAAGATCTTGGGGTGGTTCCCATTGAATCGACAGACAACACCCTGTTTACGGTTTCAACGGACTGGGCTGGTCGTCTGATGCTGGAGCTGGAAGAGGGCATGCAACCCAGTATCTCGTTCTGGGATGAATATACCGGGGGTGAAGATGTTGTACTGAGCCTGTCGCCGTTTAATTTCAAGCAGGCACTGCCTGAGTTTAATAAATGCATGGGTAATCTGTTGCCCTATTCGTATAAAGATGTGCGTCAGACCACCGTCTATTTTGGCTATGATAAATCAGGTGTTGCCGAGTCCAGCCATGAACGCCTCCGAAAAATCGTCGAATATGTGAAACTGGATGAGACCGTAAAATATGTTGATGTGATTGGTTATTCCGATAGCCGTGGCTTTCAACGATATAATGAACTCCTGGCAACAAAACGTGCCAATGCAGTGAAAAAGTTTCTCCTCGCCGAAGGGCTGGATAAGAAAAAAGTTCGTGTCAGGGCGAAGGGCGAGAAAGGTAAAAAACACTCCAACCGAACCGAGGCGGGCCGTAGGAAAAACCGTCGCGTCGAAATCACCATGGTCAGAAAATAATCCCGCTGCATCCTCTCCAGCGCTAATCTCAGGTATAATCGCGCTCTTTATTCGACCCAAGAAAGCGAGTTTTACATGTCTTCGATCAAAAAAGTGGTGCTGGCCTACTCAGGCGGCCTGGATACCTCCATTATTCTAAAGTGGCTGCAGGATACCTATAACTGTGAGGTGGTCACCTTTACCGCTGACATTGGTCAGGGTGAAGAAGTGGAGCCCGCACGTGCCAAGGCCAAGGCTATGGGCGTGAAAGAAATCTATATCGAAGACCTGCGTGAAGAATATGCGCGGGATTATGTCTTCCCAATGTTTCGCGCCAATACCATTTATGAAGGTGAGTATCTGCTGGGCACCTCCATTGCGCGTCCACTCATTGCCAAACGTCTGGTTGAGATTGCAAAACAAACTGATGCCGATGCCATTTCACATGGTGCTACAGGTAAGGGGAATGATCAGGTGCGTTTCGAACTCGGTGCCTACGCCCTGAATCCAAATATTAAGGTCATTGCGCCCTGGCGCGAATGGGATCTGAACTCTCGCGAGAAACTCATGAATTATGCCGAGCAGCATAATATTCCGGTGGACTTCAAAAAGAAGGGCAAGAAGTCACCTTATTCCATGGACGCCAACCTGCTGCATATCTCTTATGAGGGCGGTATTCTGGAAGATCCCTGGGCTGAACCAGAAGACGATATGTGGCGCTGGTGTGTGGCACCAGAAGCCGCCCCTGATAAATCAACCTATATCGAGTTGAGCTTTACAAAAGGTGATATCACCGCAATAGATGGTAAGGCGATGTCTCCAGCTGAAGTCATGACTTACCTGAATAAAGTTGCCGGTGACAACGGTATCGGTCGCGATGATATTGTTGAAAACCGTTTTGTCGGTATGAAGTCACGCGGCTGTTACGAAACACCCGCCGGCACAGTCATGCTAAAGGCCCATCGTGCGATGGAATCATTGACTATGGATCGTGAAGTCATGCACCTCAAAGATGAACTCATGCCACGTTACGCCAAGTTGATCTATAACGGTTTCTGGTGGTCACCCGAGCGTGAAATGATGCAGGAGATGATTGATGCATCACAGAAAAATGTCAATGGTGTGGTACGCCTGAAACTCTATAAAGGTAATGTCATGGTGGTCGGCCGTAAATCAGATACCGATTCACTATTTGATGAAAGCATTGCTACCTTTGAAGATGATGCCGGCGCCTATGATCAAAGCGATGCC
>JAOULB010000182.1 GCA_029882235.1 Gammaproteobacteria bacterium
CCACAACTTTACTAAAAGAATTACGACCGCTGCTCGAATTTCTGAGCGAAGAAAACGACGACGATTAATTTCCTAAGGTTCGCTGTCCTGCATCTGCTGCTTTTTAACCGCAGAAAAGGGATCATGTCCTCCTGACTCTGAATCTATCACCCTTTGGTTTTGCCGATCTAACATCTCCTGAGGGGGTACATTTTGTTCAGGTATTTGCCTGCTAGTGGATGACGGTTGTACAGGTATAGAATTTCGATCCATCATATCCTGACGACTATCTTCAGTTTCAATTGTCACGGTTGGCTGATTGTTCTGTATGACTGGATTTGATCGCTGAGGATTTATTTTGGTTTTTTCTTCAATGTCTACAGTTTCCTGTAACGCAGGTTTTGTCTGCGTTTTACTGCCACTGCTATCACCCGTATAAACAAGACGATAAACTACCCCGGCCTTATCATCAGAGATCAGCATACTGCCATCGGCCATAATCTCAACATCAACCGGGCGCCCCCAGGCCGTTTCACCCTGCAACCAGCCACTAATAAATGGCGTATAGCTAACGGCCTTGTTACCCTTTAGCTGCACTAATGTAATTCGGTAGCCCACTTTTTTACTTCGATTCCAAGAACCATGCTCGGCAATAAAAATCTGATTCTTGTATTCGGCCGGAAACATCGTACCGGTATAAAAGCGCATACCCAGTGAAGCAACATGGGCTCCTAACTTTTGCACTGGGGGTTTGTATTCCTTACATCGATGGCCCAAACCAAACTCAGGGTCCAGCGTATCGCCACCATGGCAATATGGAAAACCAAAATGCATGCCCTTTTTTGGCGCTCTATTTAACTCATCGGCTGGCACATCATCACCGAGTTGATCACGGCCATTATCTGTAAACCAGAGTTCTTTCGTTACTGGATGCCAGTCGAAACCAACCGTATTGCGAACACCTTCAGCAAATATCTCATGGCGACTGCCATCGAGTTCTAGACGCGTGATTGCCGCATAGCCATATTCAAGACAGACATTACAGGGGGCACCGATGGGCACATAGAGTTTATTGTCCGGTCCAATACGAATAAATTTCCAGCCATGGTGCTCGTCTGAAGGAAAATCAGTGCTAATAACAACAGGCTCGGGTGGGGCATGCAGCATCCATTCAATTTTATCGTATCGCAGAATTCGATTGATCTCGGCGACATAGAGCGAACCATTAAGGAAACTCACTCCATTCGGCATGTTCAGGCCTTGAGCAATGACATAGACCTGATCAGCCTTGCCATCTCGATTGCGATCCACAATCGCATAGACCTTACCCGCACTTCGACTGCCAACAAACAGGGTTCCCGAAGGACTGAGATCCATTGAACGCGCATTGGGGATATTTTCGGCATAGACATGAATTCTAAAACCTGCTGGTAATTGCAACTGCTGCAATGGCAGTGAGCTGGCCATAGCAGACGCCGAAGAAAGCCCAATAATAAGAAGAAAAACAAACCGCACGCCCAATCCAAGCCTCCATTAGCTATCTATGAAAGCTTAGCCAGAGATCAGGCGGGAACAAGTCAGACAGGCGAGAAAAGGCCTTTTCTCGCCAAAATTGCGAAGTAGTGGGTAGTTCCTAGATACGCTGGAAGATCAGACAGGCGTTGGTGCCACCGAAGCCAAAGCTATTTGACATGGCACAGTTGACCTCAACATTATCCTGCATCTTGCGAATAATCGGGAAACCTTCAGCGGCAGGGTCCAGATCCTGGATATTGGCAGAAGCAGCAAGAAAACCGGACTCCATCATCAGTAGCGAATAAATCGCTTCATTTACACCCGCTGCTCCCAGAGCATGACCGGTAAGTGATTTGGTTGAAGCGAGGGCAGGAATCTTATCGCCAAAGACCTGTTTCACTGCTTCCAGCTCCTGAATATCACCCACTGGGGTACTAGTACCGTGGGTATTTATATAGTCAATTGTTGCATCCGTTGTAGCCAGCGCCTGTTGCATACAGCGCACAGCGCCTTCACCCGAAGGCGCAACCATGTCATAACCATCCGAGGTCGCGCCATAACCGACTAATTCGGCGTAAATTTTCGCACCACGGGCTTTGGCATGTTCCAGTTCTTCTAGCACAAGCACACCACCGCCACCGGAAATAACAAAGCCGTCACGATTGGCATCAAATGCGCGTGACGCTGTTTCTGGGGCTTCATTATATTTTGAAGACATCGCGCCCATGGCATCAAACAGCACAGACAGCGTCCAGTGAAGTTCTTCCCCGCCACCGGCAAAGACAATATCCTGTTTACCCATTTGAATGAGTTCAGCGCCATTACCAATGCAGTGTGCACTGGTTGAGCAGGCTGAGGTAATCGAATAATTCACGCCCTTGATTTTAAATGGTGTCGCCAGGCAGGCAGAGTTGGTGCTAGACATGCCACGAGTCACCATATAGGGACCCACTCGCTTGACGCCTTTTTCGCGTAGAATATCTGCTGCATTAACGATATTCTGGGTAGAAGGACCGCCTGATCCCATCACCAGGCCACTGCGTGGATTGGATACGTCTTTCTCTTCCAGACCTGAATCTTCGATGGCCTGTTGCATCGCCAGATAATTATAGGCCGCGCCATCACCCATAAACCGCTTCAGTTTACGGTCGATCAGGCTATCCAGATCTATATTCAATGAACCATGAATACGCGAACGAAAACCCAGTTCAGCGTACTCTTCGCTAAACTCAATTCCAGATTTACCCTGTTTTAAAGAATCAGTAACTTCCTGTTTGTTATTACCAATGCTGGAAACAATGCCAATACCTGTAACTACGACTCGTCGTAAAGACATTTTACAAAAGCCTCTTTCTTTTAAAATCCATCAGTAGATGTGAACAGCCCAACTCGCAGGTCATGCGCAGTGTATATTTCCCGACCATCGGCAAACATGCGTGCATCACCTATCCCCATAAACAGCTTACGCATAATAACGCGTTTTAAATCGACCTTGTAGGTGATTAACTTAGTCTTTGGTGTCACCTGTCCGGTGAATTTCACATCGCCTGCACCAAGTGCACGGCCGTGGCCCGGACCACCCATCCAGCCAAGATAGAATCCAATCAGCTGCCAGAGCGCATCCAGTCCGAGACAACCCGGCATCACTGGGTCGCCTTCAAAATGACAGTCAAAAAACCAGAGATCCGGCGACACATCAAGCTCGGCTACGACTTCACCTTTGCCATATAAACCTGCACCTTCATTGATCTGGACAATGCGATCAAACATCAACATGGGAGGCAATGGCAATTGTGCATTACCTGGCCCAAAGAGTTTGCCATGTCCACAATCAAGCAACTCGTCACGGGTATAACTGTTCTTTTTATCAAATGTATGCATTGGATTTACGCTACTCATATATACAGCTCACTGAATTCGAAAATAATTATTGGCAATCGGATACCGACTTGTCAGGCGGTTGAACGATTAAAACTATACAGACAGACAGGAATTAGCTTTATTTTATTGTTCTCTTTGTAAAATTTCGGGCTATTGTACCTGTCCCTATGGGTGAAAAAAAGCCGGATTACACACCAGCGGGGGTTCGACAACCTATATCGGTCTGTGGCGATCCAAATTTAGGGCTTATTTGTCCGGCTTATCGCGATGAAACCCTCTTTTTGATGTGCGGATAAACTCAACTAATTGAGTAGTTTTTTCATTCTCCAGAAGCGACATCTTTGCCAGACGTTCTTGCAGAGAATCAGCACCCAGGAACAGGATACGATAGGCCTCTTTCAGACTACGAATATCATCACGACTGAATTTCGCCCGTCGCAGCCCTACCAGATTAAGACCATGCACCGTTGCCGGAACACCATCTGTCATCATAAAGGGCAAAACATCCTGAGTAATTTTGCTATTGCCACCAATCATGGCGTAACTGCCGATACGACCAAACTGATGCACCATGACCCCACCGGAGATAAAGGCCCGGTCGTCAATATGAACATGCCCACCGATCCCGGTACTCGGGGCCAGAACAATATTATTCCCGAGTTGGCAATCATGACCGATGTGGACCTGGGTCATCAGATAATTGTGATCACCTAAGCGGGTTGAACCATTATCTTTTGTTGCTCTATTTATAGTGACGCCTTCACGCAAGACATTGCCGGAACCAATTTCCACATAAGTGTCTTTTTCGACAAAGCCTAGATCCTGCGGCAAACCACCCAGTACCGCATGTTCGGCAATCACATTTTCATTGCCAATACGAGTTTTGTTTTTAAGGACGGCATGGGCACCAATATTGTTGCCACTGCCAATGACGACATCTTTTTCGATAACAACATAGGGGGCGATGTAATTGTCTTCTCCCAGTTTTGCGCCATCGGCGATGATGGCCGTGGGATGAATTTCGTTAGCCAAGGACGACTCCGATTAATTATTTGCGATAGCGCATACGTGTGCCATGCACCAAAGATAAATTAATTTCTTCTGCGGTTAATTCATCTGGGAAAAAGGCACCTGATATTTTTGCACCATTGATACTGGCGCCATCCATTTTTGCATTGCGTAGGTTCACGCCACGGAGGTCAGTCTGATGAAAGTAACAATGACTGAAGTCTATGCCATCGGCATCGATGTCGCGCAAATCAAGATTGCGAAAATCACAATGGGTTAAGTCACAGTCTTCGCCAGAGGCTCTTCTTTGATTAAAGGCTTCAATCTCGCCATCGCGTAATAACTGATAAAGTGGATCCTGCTTTATTTGTGGTTTCTCACTCATGGCATCACCTCTGAGGTTTTAATCATTTTATAATGCGCATAGACTTTATTTGCAACTCTTTCCTGATACCAGGCTATCGGTCTGCTCGTATTTTTTTAATAAAACCCCTTCATCACCACAACAGGCGGCGGCACACTGCTTCACCGCATGAATACTTTCTGTGTCACCCGCTAAGTAGCTTGCTACGGGCAAATTCTGTTCCGCACAATCGCAGCCAATATCGTCATAGACATAGACATTTTCCAGGCCGAGCTGGAGCGCCTGCTGATAGCTTTGCTGGAGAATTTCACTGGGGGTTGCAGGCAAATGCGATAGCTTATAGGCGGGAAAGAATTTTGTCAGATGCCAGGGACTATCTGCCCCCAGATTATCTCTAATCCAGATACCGATTCGCTTCAGCATCTCAGGGTCATCATTCTTCTGCGGAATAATATTGGTTCGGGTCTCAACATGAACACCCAGTTGCTGCGCCTTTTTAATT
>JAOULB010000181.1 GCA_029882235.1 Gammaproteobacteria bacterium
CTTTATGCAACCCGGACAATATGAAGCAGAAGAAATCATTGCATCAGTTGATAAAGGTCTTTACGCGGTTAATTTTGGTGGCGGTCAGGTTGATATTACTTCTGGAAAATTTGTTTTTTCGGCAAACGAAGCCTATTTAATCGAAAATGGTAAAGTAACCCGGCCGGTAAAAGGCGCTACCCTGATTGGTAATGGCCCAGATGTGATGCAAAAAATTAGTATGGTTGGTAATGATCTGGCGCTGGACACGGGCGTGGGTGTCTGTGGTAAGGAAGGGCAAAGCGTCCCAGTTGGCGTTGGGCAACCAACATTAAAAATTGATGGCTTGACAGTAGGCGGCACTCAGTCCTGATTTAGTCACCAGTTAGAACTTCACGCAGGTATTTGAATAGCAGGCGTGCTGACCGTGGTGGACTGGACTGTTGTTGTTCTTTGCGTGCATTTCTGATCAACTGGCGAATATGTTGAACATCGATCTCTGGATATTGATGAATTAAATCGGCCAGAGACTGTTCGTCGTTTAATAATCGATCACGCCATTGTTCCAGTTGATGGAACTGGTTGTTATTTTGCAGATGTGCCTGTTTAAGCTTATCAAGCTTTGACTTAATAAGTTCAGGCTCAACCTGACGCATCAGTTTACCGATAAACTGAAGTTGCCGTTTACGTGCGCCATGTTGTCTGATTTTTTGCATTTCCAGAATGGCTGCTAATAGCGATTCAGGTAGTGATAACTGAGTTAGCTCATCTCTCCTTAGTTGAGTGAGTTGTTCGCCCAGATTTTGCAGGGCATGTGCATCACGCTTACGTTGAGATTTACTCGGGAGATCGAATTGTTCTTCGTCATGATCGGTCATGGCAATATCCAGTAAAGATTATCCTGCAATTAAAACAGGACGGCTAGATAAAGAAAAGGGTAATAATCAGAATGACTAAACAGGCATTAAATACCTCTGGTTCTCAGGATCCTTATGATCTGGAGCAGCTGAAAAAACTGCTCAACGATACACTCCAGCAGGCCTCTGATCTTGGCGCCTCTGCGGCTGATGCGGAGATGAGTTCTGAAAGTGGCTATTCAGTCACCGTGCGTATGGGAGAGGTAGAAACGATTGAATACAATCGGGATAAGGGCCTGGCCGTAACGGTCTATTTTGGACAGCGCAAGGGGTCGGCCAGTACCACTGATTTTCAGCCTAAGGCAATACAGGAGACCGTCAGGGCGGCTGTCGATATTGCTCGATATACTGCTGAGGATGAATATGCAGGTCTCGCTGATGTCGAGTTAATGGCTAAAGATATTCCCGATCTGCAACTCTACAAACCCTGGGATATTTCTCCAGAAGCCGCTGTTGAGCAGGCCAAAGAATGCGAAGCGGCGGCCTTCGCCGTTGATAAGCGATTAAAAAATTCTGAAGGTGCGTATATATCGACCCATAATGGACGGCGTGTCTACGGGAATACGCATGGCTTTATTGCAGGTTACGATAGTTCACGCCACAGTCTTGGCTGCACAATGATTGGTCAGGATAAGGGTGAAATGCAACGTGATCACTGGTATAGCGTTTCACGCCACCCCGGACAACTTGAGCCCATCGCGCAGGTTGGTCAGAAAGCCGGTGAGCGAACAGTGCAAAGGCTCAACGCACGTAAACTTTCGACCTGTAAAGTGCCTGTTATTTTCAGTGCCGAGGTCGCGCGGGGTTTGCTTGGTCACTTCATTCGTGCGATTGGTGGTTCAAACTTATATCGCAAGTCGTCATTTTTGCTCGATAGTATTGGGCAGCAGATCTTTCCTGACTTTGTTCAGATCCAGGAGCAGCCGCATATCCTGCAAGGGCTGGGAAGTTCACCGTATGATAATGAAGGCGTGGCGACACAATCTCGTTTTATGTTGCAGGACGGTGTAGTTCAGGGGTATGTGCTCGATAGTTATGCTGCTCGTCGACTGGGTATGCAAACCACTGGCAATGCAGGTGGAGTACATAATTTATCGATCAATCATCAGGATGTCGATCTGGCGGCATTGTTAAAGCAAATGGATAAAGGTGTGCTTGTGACTGAAGTGATGGGGCAGGGCGTTAATATTGTCACGGGCGATTATTCGCGTGGTGCCAGTGGTTTCTGGGTCGAGCATGGCGAAATTCAGTATCCGGTTGATGAGTTTACCCTGGCAGGACATCTCAAACAGATGTATCGGGGATTACAGGCGGTTGCCAATGATGTTGATCCGCGCAGTAATTTTCTTACAGGATCATGGTTGCTTGATGAGATGACGATTGCCGGCGAGTAAAGACCCGGTCAATTGGAATTAACTAAGTTGTATTTGCTCAGCAGGTTTGTTGCTGGTTCTAACTCTGAGTATTCGATGCGCACAAATGGCGCTGACTCAGACTGCCCTTTTGGTTTTTTGCGCTGATACTTGGCGGTAAAGCCGCGCGCAATCAAGCTGCTGCTGATTAATCTGGCCAGAGCAGGGATTTCGGTCTGATAAAGATCCATCCATTTTTTACGCGTTGATGACATAGTTAGTTTCGGTGTAAGCCTTATTATTTTAATCTCTACTACTTATCGGCAATTTCTATAAACCATTTAGGTTTGATTTGTTCAAATTGTTTAAACCAGAAAGAGTGCGGCTAGTCCTAGGAAAGTAAAAAATCCTACAACGTCTGTGATTGTTGTGAGTACTACTGTTCCTGCAAGGGCTGGGTCGGCACCTATTTTCTGTAATGCTATCGGTATTGTTGCACCAGCGATAGCCGCGACAATCAGATTGATGGTGATTGCCAGTGCGATAATAATGCTCAGGTTCACGTTGTTAAACCAAAGACCCGCGACACCGGCAATGACAACAGCCCAGATGAGGCCATTCCAGACACCCACCCAGAACTCCTTGAAAAACAATCTCCGTGCATTGCCTGGGCTAACCAGTCCTACGGCCATGCCGCGGATCATCAGTGTCAAAGTCTGGCTGCCCGCAATTCCCCCCATGCTGGCGACAACCGGCATGAGCACCGCCAGTGCGACCAGTTGTTCAATCGTGTTATCAAACTGACCAATCACCCAGGAAGCAAGAAAGGCGGTAAGCAGATTGATACCTAACCAGATGCTGCGTCGACGGGTACTACGGAATACAGGTGCAAACATATCTTCTTCTTCATTCAGACCCGCCATACTCATGAAAGAATGGTCTGCAGTATCGCGGATAACGTCAACCACATCATCAATGGTAATACGACCAAGTAAGTGGTTATTCACATCAACCACAGGGGCGGTAATCAGGTCTCGGCGTTCAAACATATTTGCAACATCCTGAGCGGAGGTGTCTGCGAGTATACCGTCGATATTGGTTATCATGACTTCACTCACCAGGGTGGCAGGCGGTGAAGTTAAAATCTGGGTGAGGGGGAGTACCCCCAGATAGGCTGTTTCACGGTTAACGACAAAAAGAGAATCTGTACCCTGTGGCATTTTACCTCGCTGGCGCAAATACCGTAGTACTACATCAAGCGAAATATCTTCCCTGACCATAATGGTATCGGGATCCATTAGACCGCCGGCCGTATCTTCTGGGTAAGAGAGCACGGAACGAAGGCGATCGCGATCCTGTGCCTCCATGGTCAGCAGAAGTTCCTGCGTCACATTGACCGGCATCTCCGGAATGATGTCGGCAAGGTCATCCGTATCGAGCTGTTCAGCCGCTTCGCGGAGCTCGGAGGCATCCATCCTGCTAATTAAATGAGCACGCAGTTCATCATTTAAATGCAACAGGATCTCACCTTCGAACTCGGTTGGGATCAGTGGCCAGATGAACTCGCGTTGCCCAGAGTGTAAAGACTCAAAAAGATGAGCAATATCGGCAGGATGCATCTCCTGCAATATCGCAGATGTTGCCTCCTGGTCGCTTGCGTTGATCGGAATGAGCAACTCTTCCAGGCTATCTTTGTTGTTATCTTTTTCGATCGACATACTACAGTCCAGTTGATTTGTTCAAGTTTAACAGGCCTGAGACAAAAATGGTAAGCAAGAGTTAAGCAAGCTTGTGGAGGCTGTAAAAATTATTTACTAAATTGAAATTTATTCAGTAGGTCTGAAAACTGATCATAATTGCTGGTCTGTATGATTGTGGATATGCTTTCTCTGAGTTCAGCAATATGACTGTTTTGAATAACGCGTTTTACCGCTGGGAGTGTATTTGGATGCATACTAAATTCAGTCAGGCCGAGCCCCAGTAATAATTTAGTAAAACGGGGATCGCCCGCCATTTCGCCACACATGCTGACAGGTTTGTTTAACTTACGCCCAGCCGCAAGCGACATACTAATTAGCTGGAGTACGGCGGGGTTAAGTGGGTCGTAAAGATAGTTCACTTCATCATCAACGCGATCAATGGCGAGGGTGTACTGGATCAGGTCATTGGTGCCAATAG
This sequence comes from Gammaproteobacteria bacterium, assembly GCA_029882235.1. GTDB lineage: Bacteria > Pseudomonadota > Gammaproteobacteria > UBA6429 > Thiohalophilaceae > JAOULB01. The sequence continues at coordinate 4,427 of JAOULB010000181.1, forward strand.
AAATAAAATCCAGATAGTGCAAAAACATATCGGCATTGATTGCCGCAGCAGGTACTTCAATCATACCACCAACAGGGATATCATTTGCGATATCAAATCCCTGCGCAAGTAAACGAGATTTTGTCTCCTGGATGAGTCGCAGGATAAGCTGAAGCTCCTGAATATTGGACAACATCGGTAGTAGAATTTTTATCGGTCCCTCTGACGAGACACGCAGGCAGGCGCGAAGCTGTGGTATCAGTAGCTCGGGTTCCTTTAGTGCAAGCCGGATTGCGCGCAGTCCAAGGGCAGGGTTCGTGACCTGAGTACGCACGGAAGATGGGTTATCAAGCTGTTTATCAGCACCGAGATCCAGTGTCCTTATGGTCAGAGCCTTGCCATCAAGCTGTTTCACCGCTTCACGATAGACTTCATATTGCTCTTGCTCTGCGGGTGGAGTAGAACGGTTCATAAACAGATATTCAGTACGGTAAAGCCCCACACCCTCTGCACCATGTTTTTTTGCGGTAACAATATCGTCAGCCAGTTCAATATTCGCCAGAACACTAATATTCATACCGTCGATCGAGGTTGCCGGTTTATCTTTTTCTTCGATTGATTGTATGTATTGTGCATGTTCACGTTTGCGTTGGTGATGGTAAAACTCCAGAGTCAAGGCATCTGGATTAGCGTGCAACCAGCCGGTTTGTCCGTCGATAATAACAGTTTCATCATTTGATAAATGTTGGCGTGCATGGTGCAGGCCGACAATGGCGGGGATACCTAAACTGCGCGCAAGAATAGAGGTGTGTGAGGTTGGACCACCCCCTTCGGTAACAAATGC
>JAOULB010000183.1 GCA_029882235.1 Gammaproteobacteria bacterium
ATTGTTTCATGATGCTGAGTATGTGCAGCAGGTAATAGAAAAGTCGCAACTGCCAGCAGGTTATCTTGATGGCGGTGACACGCCCGCTTTTGCCGATATGTTCAATACGACATCCTATGTTGTTGGTTCAACACTGGACGCGATTGATAAAGTTATTACTGGAGAGCTTAAACGTGCGTTTATACCTATTGCGGGATTACATCATGCTCGGCGAAATCGTGCCGCAGGGTTTTGTGTTTTCAATGACTGTGGTGTGGCGATAGAGATTTTACGCAGGAAATATAATATTCAAAGAGTCGCCTATGTTGATATTGATGCTCATCATGGTGATGGTGTGTTTTATAGCTTTGATAATGACCCGGATTTAATATTTGTTGATATACACGAAGATGGACGCTTTCTTTATCCCGGCACGGGTGCAATTGAAGAAACAGGTCGTGATACAGCCGCGGGCACCAAGCTAAATATTCCAATGCCTATGGACGCTGGCGATCAGGACTTCTTAAGAGTTTGGGAAAGTGCAGAAAAATTTTTACAGGCGAATGAACCTGAATTTATTCTATTACAATGTGGTGCGGATAGTCTTGATGGTGATCCAATCACCCATATGCGTTACTCAGAAAAATCGCACGCCTATGCAGCACATAGATTATGTCTGTTAGCTAATGAGTTTTGTCAGGGACGAATCGTCGCAATGGGGGGCGGGGGATATAATCTGGACAACCTGGCTCGTGCCTGGTGTGCCGTTGTAAATGCATTTGTTTCGACGGAGTAAAAAGTCGTTTTTTAGTTAATCAAGAGTGAGCAATTCCAGTAACTCATCTTTTTTATCAAGTGCATCTTTATAGCCCAGATCTATAAGTGCGCGGGTATAGCCTTTTTCAAATAAAAGATAACTGGCAAAGCTGGAGTTATTTTTACTACTTGCACCTATGCCACGCATAAGAAAACGAATAGTGCGTGGTAACTGATGCAAATAATGCCCGGCAATTTCACCCATGTCTTCACTGGGGGCAATGACCATGACTTCCACCTTGCGCAGATCAATATTCTGCTCGTGAATAATCTTATCCGGGATCAAATCAACGGTACGGTTAATTCGTTCCAGTCGCTCCAGATCTGCTTCCAGACTATCGAGAAATATACTATCTAACGCATGGCCTGCAATCTGGCCAAGTGAGGGCGAGGGAGGATCTTTCGTCCGCTTTGGTGCGAAATTGCGTTCCTGGCGATTACCAATGACTAATACTCGATCGGCACCAAGATGCAGGGCAGGACTTATCGGCGCAATCTGGCGCATAGAGCCATCACCAAAGTACTCACGATGGACCTTAACCGCTTCAAATAAAAAGGGGATCGCCGATGAGGCCATCAGGTGATCCGTGGTTATTGGAGAGCGTGTGCCAATTCGTCTTGAGCGAGCCCAGGGTTCAACGGTAGGGTGAGCATGAAAGAAACTCACAGATTGGTGTGAGCTATATCCAGAGGCCGAAATACTGACAGCATGAATATGACCATCGTCTATGGCACTTTGGATCATGCTTGTGTGTATGTAGCGGTCTAGCAGTGCCCTCAGTGGTTCTCGATCAAGTAGGAAATGGGGGTTCTTTTTACCCAGTCCCCCGACAAACATGCTGGCCAGCCAGCGTGCTCCCGTGGCCGATATTCCCGTTAAGTCGGTTCGAAATACATGATGGGCACGAAAGTTTGACCAGATTTTCAGAATACGCCTAACCGCATCTCGGTAATTTGCACTATAGCAGGCGAGAGAAGCTGCGTTGATCGCCCCTGCAGATGTGCCGGTGATGATTTTAAAAGGGTTTTCGGCATTGCGCGGTCGAATATCCGCAATCGCTTTTAATACGCCCACCTGGTATGCGGCCCTTGCGCCACCACCGGTAAGAACAATACCTATTTTTGGTTTCTGTTTGTGAGTTGCCATAACCGAATTGTATTTTTTGTATGTAGAAGTATAGTCCAGTAATAATCAGCTGGCTGCTGCAATGCGTGTTGATGAATTTGAATAAGGTGGTCGCTATCGGTATTATTTTTTTAAGGATAAATGCCAATACCACAGTGTTTATATGCCTCTACAAGAATTTCATCTATATTATAAAGAATAAATTGTGAGGAATTGTGATGAATAAACTTAGCATAATCGTTTTATCCGGTTTTATATTGTCGGCCTGTACCTGGGTGGAATTAACGGCTGAAGGGGAAAAGGTCAGAGTACTCTCTGCCAGTGAAGTGAAATCCTGTAAGAAACTGGGCAAAGCTGTGGTCAAAGTGAAGCACACAATTGCAAATGTGGAGCGAAACAAGGAAAAAATGACTAAAGAACTTGAGCAACTGGCACGCAACACCGCCGTTGAACTCAAGGGAGACACGGTTGTCCCGGCAACAGACATAAAAGAAGGCAAGCAAACATTTCATGTCTATCGTTGCGTAAATCCCTGATCGATAATTTCAGTTTCCCCTATGGCTAAACGATCAGCTGATGAAATTCTTGAGCTTCTGCGAGCGCGAGTATCACGCTGGCATCTGAAACAACGACTTGGATTAGAGCAGGATCATGAAGCAAAGGTCTTTGGACAGGGCCGCACATTTTTTCATATCGAAAACTGGTATTCCTTTCATGCGGTGATACGCAATGTGTTTCGCCTGATGTTTTTGCATGGGCGTGGTAAGCGCAATGCGCGTCGTATACAGTTGCGCCATAATATTTTTCAATCATCTAAACTTTGTAAAGAGTTTGATGGTTATACCATTTTGCATCTCTCTGATCTGCATCTGGATATGGCGCCTGATATGACCGAGGTCTTGAGCAAGGCTATCGGTGATCTTGACTATGATATTTGTGTGATTACGGGCGATCTTCGTGCCCAAACCTTTGGTGACTCAGATCAAACCATTGACTGTATGCGTCAACTGGTCGAAAAAATATCCAGACCGGTGTATCTGGTATTGGGTAATCATGATTCTATTACTATGGTACCCGCACTGGAGCAATTAAATATAAAAGTATTGCTTAACGAAGCCGTGGAACTGAAAAAAGAAAATGCTTCAATATATATTGCTGGGATTGATGACCCACATTATTTCCGCGCGGATAATATCGAGCGCGCATCGGATCAAATCCCGGATGAGGTGTTTACAATATTACTGGCTCATTCACCAGAAATTTATCGGCATGCAGCCTTTACTGATTTTGATGTAATGTTATGTGGCCATACCCATGGGGGACAAATATGTTTGCCCGGTGGCATTCCAGTTATGTATAACGCAGACTGTCCGCGACGGATGTGTGCAGGTTCCTGGCGTTATAAAGATTTACAGGGCTATACCTCGGTGGGCTCCGGCTCCTGTGTAGTAGACCTACGTTTCAACTGTCACCCTGAGGTGACATTACACCAGCTTGAGTGGGTTAAGGAATAAAACTTAATATGGACGATTGCGAATATTCAGATTGAACAGGATTCGCGACAGAATTAACTCTAGCGCCACAAAGACAAGCACCAGTGTAACCACATCAAACCAGCTTAATCCAGCAAGGCTACGTATGGCCAGAAGTGGTAATAATGCTTCGGGTATTTGATCGATACCAAAGGCCATACCGCTGGATTCGATGCCTTTGCGACGCTTAATGAAACTGGAGATTAAATCACCCAGCATGGCGTACATGGCAATCATTAAACCGATAAACCAGTCGACGCCCAGAATGCTACTGCAGATGGGGGTAACAATGAGTGCAGCGAGGACGCCGCGGATTGTCTTTGAGGGGCCAAACAAAGGTCGCTTATCACTATAATGCGCACCCATGTCGACCGGTAGATCCAGGTGACGACCCAATAGATTTCTTGCAATGATGGGCGCACCATTGGAAATAATGAGCAGTAATAATATTTTCAGTTCCAACATGGCAATCCACCATTTTGTCTAGCAGGAAACCAGTCCATTTCCTACTCATAAGCATAGCGAATTTGACTCTGCCAGCGAGGTAAAATTCGGTAAAAATCAGAAAAAAAAATTAAAGTCAGCGCTTCTTTTGCCGAGCCCAGTAGCTCGCCAGCAGGGAGCCCGAGATGTTGTGCCAGATACTAAACAGCGCAGCGGGCAAGGCTGCAGCAGGGGCAAAGTACTTGATCGCCAGAGCGACACTCAATCCTGAGTTTTGCATACCCACCTCAATCGCCATCGTGCGACAGATGCCGACAGGTTGTCGGGCCAGGCGCGCCAGTTGATAGCCACTCAACAGGCCAATGATGTTATGTAACATCACGGCGATGACAAGTGTGGCACCGATGCTGGTCAGCCGATCACGATTTAGTGCAACTATAATTGCGATGATAACAATAATGGCCAGACTGGAGACAAAGGGGAACAGGGGTTTGATTCGGTCGAGTCTGGATTCCAGAAAACTATTGATCAGCACACCACCAAGCACGGGTAAGAGCACGATCTTGAGAATGCTATATAACATGCCTGCAACGGGCACAGGCACAGTCTGACCAACATAAAGCCAGGTCAAAAACGGCATCAGTACAATGGCCAGTAATGTTGAGCAGAGTGTCATGCTTATCGATAAAGCGACATCGCCTCTGGCAAGATAACAGATGACATTGGATGCAGTACCGCCTGCACTACTGCCGACAAGTACCATGCCGATCATTAACTCAATCGGTAGCTGCAACAGAATTGCGATAAGCCAGGCGGCAAACGGCATAATTAAATACTGTGCGAGCACACCAAGGCCAATAATATGCGGTTTGGACAGAACACGTTTAAAATCTTCAAACTTCAATGTCATACCCATACCGAACATAATAATCACCAGTAAGGGGATGATGGCAGTTTTAAAACCAATAAAATATTCGGGCGCAAGAAAGGCGATGACAGATAATATTATCGCCCAGATCGGAAATGTGGCGGTGAACTTTTCAATCATCGTTGTTTAAAACCAGACGTACTATGAACGTCGCGGGGTGAAAAAACGAACGCCTTTTTTCTTGAAAAAGGGTATCAACAACATACCAGCAACAAAGCCACCAATGTGTGCACCCCAGGCGACACCACCCTGTTGGCCACTGCTCATTAATGAGTTAATGATCTGTAACACAAACCAGAAACCGAGTACCCAACCTGCGGCAAGACGGGTGGTATGAAAAATGATACCGAGTGGAATAACAACCAGCACTCGAGCATGTGGGAATAATAATAAATATGCACCGAGC
>JAOULB010000184.1 GCA_029882235.1 Gammaproteobacteria bacterium
ATTTTATTAATATTTTCAATAAGTTATGGTATTTTCAGAAAAAATAAGTGAACTAAAGTGGTGCACACATGAAGGCAGCGCACCGATCATGCGCACCACATATGTGCAAAATTTAGACATAAAAAAAGCCTGCGGTTAAACAGGCTTTTGCAGGAAGGGATGAATTAAAAACTAAAATTCGATGTCATGTTCCCATGATAAGTAAACTTTCATATCGTGATCATCAACCGTTTCTAGATCGGTATCACTAACCGTCAATGTTAGTTCATTCATATGCAGGCTTGCGCTTGCATCAATATAATCTGCCTGCCCATCGCGATTGTATCGACCGACATGAAAGCCAAGATAAATTTTACGCTTAGAGGGAAGTTTCATTTTCAAACTGGCTTCAAGATAATTACCCGTATCATTGCCATCGGACATCTTTACCGTGAACCCCGCCTTACTAAAGGCGGCATAGATTTCTTCAAAATTCAGATCACTACTTTGTAGATACTGGTAAGAGATAAATCCAATATCAAAACCAGTGTCTTCTTTTTTACCTGAGATACCGACATAGAGGTCGAGCTCTGATGAAGCACTACCTTTGGTACCCTGATTGGTATTCGAAACCCAGGCCCCAACATACAGGTATTTATCATCCACATATTCAGTCCCACCCGAGACCTGAGCCTGACCGAGTGTCTGGGTGGTGCCACGCCAGACATAATCCGACGCCACACCGACAGAGGCAAACCAGTTCCCCTCGGCAAACACCCATGAGGTGCAACCTATATATATAAGTACAACAGAACGTAATAATTTTGGCATTCAGGCCCCTCTTTTAAGCATATTCCTGAGTTAGGGCTAATCATGCAGGCTTCATACCAGAAACCCTCAATGCCGGGGAAAAAATGCTTCATTAGCACGCACAAATACAGTAAGATTTTTGCTCCTTTATTCAGAACCCCTAAAGACATGGCCAAATCATCACTCGACCAAATTATGGATCAAATCACCAATGCCTTACCTGAGGGCTGGGACGAACTCAAAAGCGATCTGGATCGAAATTTCCATAGCAGCCTGCGCACGGCCCTGAGCAAACTCAATCTGGTGACGCGCGATGAATTTGAAATTCAGCGTGATCTGCTGATGCGCACCCGTGAGAAATGTGATGCCCTGGCCAAACAGGTCGAGGAAATGGAACAGACGTTAAAAAATTCTACTGAGTAAGATCAGAATATCGCTTGCCTGAATCGCGTGACTTGATTAAGGTAAGCACTGTTAAGGATTAACAATCATCGTGGAAGGAAGCCCATGTCACTCGCAGTTGTCTATAGTCGTGCCCAAACCGGCGTCGAAGCGCCACTCGTCAGTGTTGAAGTTCATCTCTCCAATGGTTTGCCAAGCTTATCGATCGTTGGTCTACCCGAAGCTGGGGTAAAGGAAAGTAAAGACCGGGTTCGATCTGCGCTATTAAATAGTCAGTTTGAATTTCCGGCGCGACGTATCACCATTAATCTCGCCCCTGCGGATCTACCCAAAGAGGGCGGCCGTTTTGATCTGGCCATTGCCATTGGTATTCTGGCGGCTTCTGGTCAAATCCCAACAGCAGGGCTTGAGCGCTACGAATTCATTGGTGAGTTAGCACTCACTGGCGCGCTACGGCCGGTTCGTGGGGCGCTGCCGGCGACGATTCAGTCGGCAAAATCTGCTCGAACCATATTTGTACCTCAGGATAATGCCAGCGAAGCCAGTCTGGTCAGTGAGGCACAGATCCATGGCGCCGATCATCTGCTCGGTGTCTGCGCACATCTTTGTGGCCAGCAGGCCCTGCCCTTATTTGAACCTGAAACAGCCCCAGCACCTAGCGATAACAGCCACGATCTGTCCGAAGTTCGCGCCCAGCCACTGGCCAAACGCGCCCTCGAAATCGCTGCTGCTGGCGGCCATAGCCTGCTGATGGTCGGCCCTCCGGGTACCGGCAAGACCATGCTGGCCTCACGCCTGCCCGGTATTCTGCCACCCATGACAGAGACAGAAGCACTGGAAACGGCCGCACTACAGTCTGTCAGTGATCAGGGGTTTAAAATTAGCCAGTGGCGACAACGTCCATTTCGCACCCCGCATCACACCGCTTCGGGAGTGGCGCTGGTCGGAGGGGGTAGTCATCCTCGCCCCGGTGAAATCTCGCTGGCCAATAATGGGGTGATGTTTCTGGATGAACTGCCCGAGTTTGATCGACGTGTGCTGGAGGTGCTGCGCGAGCCGCTAGAATCAGGACGCATCACCATTTCGCGTGCGGCCCGACAGGCCGAATTCCCATCACGTTTCCAGCTGATTGCCGCGATGAACCCCTGCCCCTGTGGGTATCTGGGTCATAGTAATGGTCGTTGTCATTGCACCGTCGAACAGGTGCAACGTTATCGCAATCGTATTTCCGGCCCACTGATGGATCGCATTGATATGCATATCGAAGTGCCCAGCGTACCACTCACCGTCATGCAGGAGGCCGAGTCCGGTAGTGAAGATAGCCGAACCGTTCAACAACGTGTGATTAAAGCAAGGGAAAAACAGCTACGGCGAACAGGCAAACCGAATTGCCAGCTCGATAACCGAGAGATCAACAAGGACTGCCGTTTAAATAAAAATGATCAGGCACTATTAGAACGTGCCATCGAACAACTGGGCCTGTCCGCGCGCGCCTATCATCGCGTGCTCAAACTGGCGCGCACCATTGCCGACCTTGCTGATCAGGATCAGATCCAGACGCAACATGTCTCCGAAGCGATTGGCTACCGGCGTCTGGATCGACGTGTGGTGGCGCAGAATTTATAGCTCAACATTTGATGGGGCTGCTTCGTCATCAGCAGCCTCTTCTTCACCTTCTTCTGCAGCTTTTTTCTTTTTCTTCTTATCGTCGTCTTTGACTGCGTAGCTTTGATCTTCAGGCAGCATCACGGCGAGGTCAGGATAGGTGTAGTTACTGACATTGGTAAAGATGGCGGGATCGAGTTCGGCCAGTGATTCAATCTCAATCAAGTCACCACCGGATAAAAGACCCAGACCGGCAAAGATATGCGTCGCAAAAGCTGAGCTATCCAGAATAGAGCGTGGTGGAATAGTGCCGGCATAAAAGACAACACTATTGTTCGACAGCAGTGAGAAGGTATCCTGAACTTCAACACTAATCGGTCTCTCAATCGTACCGAAGTCACCCTGTGGCACCAGAATTTCAACCGAGTAAGCGGTGATGTCGGGGGAAACATTATAATCGGCTTTTGGTGCACCAAACACTGAACCTGAATTCACCCGCATATTGAGAGTACCAATGTCGTAATTAGTGTTGATGTTATTGATGGTCACATCATCATCATTGGTAAAATAGATGTCGCCATTGTTAACCAGGTTGGTGACAAGTACTGCCCCGGTATTAATAATATTAACAATCGAACCATTATTACCTGAATTAATTACATCCAACTCAGCCGTTTGGGTCTCGATTGGATCACTATCCGTACCTATTCCTGTTGAAGCGCTTAATTGAGTTCGGTTGGCAATAATATTGATATTGTTATTTTCATGCAGGTCATAAAGTGCACCGCTGCCTGCATTCAGGCTAACGGTATTCCCTTCAACGGTTCCAACACCCAATCCATTTGCAGTTACTGATAAAGTGCCTGTCACAGCCGCTGTAGTTACAATCAGATCATCCGAATCCGTCAATGAAACATTATTGCCTCGATGAACAACAAAGTCGTTATAGTCACCCGCGCCTGTGAAGTTGGCGTTGTTCATCGTGATTTCAAGCAGGTCTGCACTACCATTAACCAAATTAGTATTAACATCATTGATTAAACGAATATTCTGACCAAACAACTGCATCGGCCCAGACAACTGATTGACACCAACAAGATTGATATCATTGGCTGCGGTGAGATTAAGCGCCGCTGCATGGGATAGATCACTACCGGTAATCGCGCCACCGGCATTAATCTCAACCAGCCCCGTATTTGATAAGCTAGTGATACTGATGTTGTCTGTTTCATTGATACGAACATCACCCGAGTTAGCCACACCCAACGTATTCACACTGGTCTGTAACTGGCCATCATTGGCGAGATTGATAATGGACTGCACACCATTGAGCTCCAGATGATTCGCGGCAATCTGATAATCGACCACATCATTGGTAACATCAATAATTTCAGCATTGAGGATCAGATTACCCGCACCCAGATCAATATCCTGCGTTAACTCTATCGTGTCATTGGTACCGCCATTGCCATTCACGGCCATATTGGTTTTACCGCTGAAGTAAACCTGTGTACCACCACCAAAGATAAAGCCATTGCGATCAAGCGGTAAAACACGTGAGCCCAGATTTGCCGCAGTACCACTATTGAGTTCAATCAGGTCATTCGCGGCTGAACCATTGATACTAAAGTCAGTCGCAATCACATCATCCAGCGCATCAACCACCTGTCGATACTGAACATTGAAGGTATTACCGCCCTGATTATAGGAAATTTGATCATAGAAGAAAGGACCAACAATCACATCGGCAGTAAAGCTACCATCGTAACTACTATCACCACCGGTGAAGTTCACATTGTTATTACCAATACCACCATCGAAGATCAGTGTGTTTACACCAGAAAGACCGGCAATGTTTACATTCAACTCATCATCATTTTCATTACCATTAACAGTGCCTGAAACACCCGATGTAACATTGAAGGTGTCGTTACCACTACCACCGTTAATCGTGCTGAAGTCACCTGAGATCGTAAAAGTATCGTTATCGGCATTACCATTCATGATACCGGTAACGGGGACTAATGAGGTGATGGTAAATTCATCATTGTCATTACCACCATTCATAGTGCCAGAGACATTATTACTGATAAAGAACTGGTCATTACCATCTAAACCGTTGATCAGCCCCGTTACATCGGCGCCAAGATAAAACATATCGACACCATCATTACCGATCAGGTTTTCGATACCTTCAAAACCTGTATCCGAATTTAAGGTACCCGTATTAGTTGAAGTTGCTACCCAGGTATTGGTTTCAAGTGCAGCATAGATATAATCATCTCCACCTTCACCATTGAGTGTGGCAACCGTTTGACCGACTTCGAGGAAATCAAAGTCATCCGAACCAGCCCCGCCGAGGAGACTACCGGTCACACTGGAGGAGATATCAAAGTCATCATCACCATCACCACCGC
>JAOULB010000185.1 GCA_029882235.1 Gammaproteobacteria bacterium
AACAATAAATGATGATTGATCACCACCACATCTGCGGCCTGGGCGGCACGTCGGGCTTGCATCAGATGGCAATTCTGTAGACTGGGACAATCCTGCCCCAGACAGTTATCCCCGTTCGAAGTCACCCGGGGCCAGATCATATCGTCTTCGGCAATACCGACCATCTCGGCACGATCGCCGGTGCGCGTCTTGCCGGCCCACTCCATAATTCGGCGCAGCTTATCGAGGCCCTGTTTATTCAATGGGTGGCTATCTTCCTGTGCCAGGCGGAGGCGATGGGGACAGAGATAATTCCCACGACCTTTTAAAAGCGCCACTGAAACGGGAATATCGAGCGCCTGTTGCACCAAAGGGAGGTCTTTGTAGAAGAATTGATCCTGTAGATTCTTGGTGCCGGTTGAAATCAGCACCTTTTTGCCACTTAACAGGCTGGGCACCAGATAGGCGAAGGTCTTGCCTGTACCGGTACCGGCCTCGGCTATCAGTATTTCTTGGTTTGCGAGAGCCGACTCGACGGCCTCAGCCATCTGTTGTTGCTGTTCGCGAGGTGCAAAACCCGGCATTGATTGCGCCAGTGGTCCCGACTGGGAAAGAAGTTCTTCGACGGTTAGTTTCAAAAGAATGCAGCCCTAAATCAATCAATGAGGCGCATGATAGCTTGGATCAGGACTGGTTGTCCCATAGTTCATCATGCAGTGTGCCTTCATCGCGATTCCACACCTGTCGGGCAATATTTTTAAACCGGGCAACGGACATAGCACCCCGTTTTGTGCGACTGGAATCTGCAGCATCATCGAGTGCGGCCATAATTTCCACACGATTCGCTTCATACATCGAGTCTGATTCAAAATTATCATCCATTAGCACCAGAATGATGCAGTCCCAGTCCTGATCGAGTTTAATCTGACCGATACGTTGACCCTTTTTGGCTTCATCAAAAATCGCGCGACCTTTAATCTGAATCCGTAAACCTTCACGCTCACCACGTCCTATCGCATCATAACCCGCTCCCTGCTCTTCGACGGCCTCCAGGTTCAATTGGCTACAGGCATCATGAGTGGCAATTTCACCACTAATCGCCAGCGACTTGCCGGTGGCACGACGATAATCAGCAGCAATACGTCGTGCCTCGCTGATGAGTTTATCAACGGCATAGACATTGGTGCTGGTTGAAGGATTTTTAGATGGTGTCACAGCAGATCCACGGTTTGTTTGATCGGTTTGTTGATGATTGCGGCTGTTATGTCGTGGAGTTTAACAGAATACAAACCCATGTCTTACTGCAGTAGTTAATTGACCAGAGACTGAATCTTTTCCTGTGCAGCCTGTGCACCCTTGATATCACCCTGTTGATGACGCGCATGCGCAATGATGCGCCAGTTGTCGGTGCGGAGTTTTTTATCGCGTCCCGCCAGGGCATTGGATTTGGCCGCCATACCTGCCGCTTCACCATGCCGATCCTGGTGTAAACGCAGCTTGGCCATGTAATGCCATAAAGTAGGATTGCGAGGCTCGATACGTAGGGCACGTTCGAGCTGTGATTCAGCCCGATGCATTTTGCCCGTCCTGGCAGCTTCATTGGCGCTCTGGAGTAGTGCCAGCACCGTTTTGCTGGTGTTTTTACCTGGCAGGATTTTCTGGTCATCCGTTGAACCGTTACCGACATCAAAGGCAGATTTCTCGCGCTCGGTCACTCCAGTACATGCGGCCAGAACCAACACACTGAAGCAAATTATTAGATTAGATTTGATACTCATGAACGTTCAGACCTGCTTTTTTGTATCGAACTACTTCTTATCGTGTTCCACCACCTGCACAGTCCGCATAATTTTTTGGGGCTGTGCCTTTAACAAATGATAGATAGACTCTCTGTTCACAGTCCTCATTCCCCACCAGACTGGATTCCACATCAATGGCCAGATTTTCGACCTGTTCTGAGATATGGGGCAACAAGGACTGGCTATCAAGACGAGACATAATATCACCCCAGATATGCAGGGCACCACTGCTTCCGGTCAATCCTGTGGGCTGATTATCATCTGTGCCGAGCCAGACCACGCCTAGATAATCACTGCCAAAACCCGCAAACCAGCTGTCGCGCAGATCATCGGTTGTACCCGTCTTGCCTGCAAAGGCACGTTTTGACGGGAATCGCTTTTGCACTGAACGCCCAGTCCCCGAGCGCATGACTTCCTGCAGAATACTGTTGATCACATGGATTGAATTGACATCCCTGACCTGCTCGACCCGGATGGAATAGCGTTGTAGTGGTTTGCCCTCAACGGTCAGCACCTCGCGGATCGACCGAATCGGCGTTCTGAACCCCCCCGAAGCCAGAGTCTGGTACATACGCGCAACCTGCAAAGGTGACATTTCAACCGCACCCAGCAACATTGAGGGATAGGCGGGAATATTCTGCTTAACACCGAGATCCTCAATGGTATCGGCAATGGCACCAAAGCCCAGCTGCATGCCCAGTCGTACGGTGGCCTGGTTATAAGACTTCACCAGGGCCTGATACATCGGCACCTCGCCATGTGACTCGCCATCATAATTCTTCGGCGACCAGCTCTCTCCCTGACGGCCCTTTAATACAATCGGTTCATCACTGATGCGACTCAGTGCGGTGAAACGCTCGGCATCCTGCAGTGCCGTGAGATAAACGGCAGGCTTAATAAGCGAGCCAATCGGGCGTCTGGCATCCAGTACACGATTAAAACCGGCATAGCGGGCATCACGATCGCCAACCAGTGCCAGGACCTCGCCACTGGTTGTACTGGTCACCAGCACGGCTGTTTGCAGCGTGTTATGCAGCCCACGGCTGCGATCCAGCTGCTTAACCAGGTTTTTCACTGAGGCTTCCACTTCTGTCTGAATGCGCGGATCGAAGGTGGTAAAGATTTTAAGGCCTTCGGAGGTTAAGTCTTTTTCACGATAATCCTGCTTCAATTGGCGTCGCACCAGCTCCATAAAGGCAGGATAAGAGCTGGCACCCTTCTTTCTGTCCTGAATCACTCCCAGAGCAGACTGTTTGGTCGAGTTGGCCTGGGCAACAGTGATGACACCTTGCTGGGCCATGAGATCCAGCACCAGATTGCGTCGTTGCAACAGGCGATCTGGATGTCGATACGGATGGTAATAGCCAGGGCCTCGGATCATCGCGACCAAGGCGGCGACTTCAGCCAGATTCAGACGCTCGATCGGCTTGTCAAAATAGAAATGGCTGGCCAGACCAAAGCCATGAATTGCGCGGCCCTTGTCCTGCCCCAGATAGACCTCATTCAGATAGGCCTCCAGAATCTCATCCTTGCCATAATGCCATTCGAGTAAAATCGCCATGATGGCTTCATTGGCTTTGCGCCACAGGGTACGCTCATTAGAGAGGAAAAAGTTCTTAATCAGCTGCTGAGTCAGGGTGCTGCCACCCTGTAATCCCCCACTACCGCGTAGATTCACCCAGACAGCTCGTGCGATGGCGCGCCAGTCGAGACCGATATGATTATAGAAATTCCTGTCTTCTACCGAAATCAATGCCCCGGTTAAATAACTTGGTGCCTGTTGCAGCTTGATCAGGATTCGATCTTCGTTGTGCGCTGGATAAATGCCACCAATACGTGGTGGATCCATGCGCGCAATCGACATGCTTTTGTCGTTACTGGCATCGCGTAAACTTTCAACTTCTTTGTGATCAAAGGTAATTTCCAGATGCTGCGAGGGCTGTTTGCCATCCCAGAACTGAAAAGCCCGAGTAATGAGATAAAAGCGATCAGACTGACGGGTGTAGGTCCCGGGCTCGTTTGGCTTATAAGTATATCGATAGCCCAGCACCTCGAGCTCATGGGTAAACTGCTCGGCGGTGAGTTTAAGTCCAGGGTAGAGTTCCAGAGGCCGGGCATAGACATGTGCGGGTAGTGCCCACCGCTTACCCTCAAAGCTCACACGAATGATGATATCCAGTGCAATGGTGTAGATTAGAAACAGCCCTGCCAGACCACCTAGAATATACGGCCACTGTTGCCAGCGCGGTTTTGCATTCGGCGAGCGGCGTTGAAGCAACCGTTTTAATCGAGAACGCCGCGGCGAGGGCCTGCGTTTGCGCGAAATACGACGAGCCATAAAACGGTAATCTCTAACCTCTATAGAATATCCAGGCGTCAATTCTAGCCGATCTGGCGACTAACTTCAGGACAAACGTCTGCATCGCTGTGACCACGGGTTCACAGAGATTAGAGGCCTGGTAGGTTTGAGTGATTAAATGACCAGTTCTACAGTGCGATCAACACTGTTTTTTGTTGCATCGCGATATGAATCAGCACCACTCTGCTGTTGGCGCGGACTCTGCTCTGGAGTGGATTCGGGGCGTTCATTTTCAGGCTGACTTGATTGAGTAGATTCGCCGTAGGCTTCATTCACTTTCTCACGTGCGGCATTGCTTTGGTCAACATCAGTCTGACGACGCACATCTTCGTGTTGTTGACGTGTTTCTTCAGCCTTTTGGCGAGCCACTTCACGGACCATCTTATCAACACCATCTTCCTTGCGGATGGGGCTACTATTTTCCAGGCTATCTTTAAAAGCAGCATGCGCTATACGCGCACCTTCCTCATGCCGGCGATCGGCCTGATGCGCTTTTTCTATTGTCTCCTGAAAACCCTTCGCCTGTGTTGTCTGACGAACTTCGCGGCTAATTTCTGTCTGCGTTTTCTGGACATAAGCTGTTGATGAAACCGGTGTGACCTTCATATCAAATATAACCACCTACTAATATCAGCCTAAATATCGGTTAAACTTTAACCAATCTCAAGTTTTTAATTAAGGGTTTCTTATATTAAAATCTATATATTAGATTAATAATCTTACCTATGATATTGTTTTAATTAGCAATAATGACAAATGTAAAAATATTTCCTAAAGTTAGGGTAATCATGGGATTTGTTATGGCCATCACACTAAGAAGCGGCACAAAAATGAGCAATTATTTATTACCCGGATTAATACTGATTTTTATGCTCGGTGCATGTAGTAGCACAGGTCGGGGCACAAAGGGTTCGGCTGCAGCCAATCCAGCCCAGGTCATCTCCAGTGCAAAAGAGATGTTGGGCGTTCGCTATCGATATGGTGGGCAGAATCCAGTTAGCGGCTTCGACTGCAGTGGTCTGGTCCTGTTCAGCTACAACAGGGCTGGTGTCAAACTCCCGAGGACGACTATTGG
>JAOULB010000186.1 GCA_029882235.1 Gammaproteobacteria bacterium
GGCCAGACGCTCTGAGATGATGTCCTGATGCGGCGAAAAGATATCGTAGGGCAGGGTTTCCCAGTCAGGAAAATGTAACAGCTCTACATCATTGCCAGAGAGATAAAAACGAATTTCATCCTCAAGTCGTTGTGCGGCTGCGGTATCTTCGGTGACAACCAGAACCAGCCCATCATGTGTTTCAGTGAGCTGCTGAATAATAAGACCAAAGCTGCTGCCATACAGATGCCCCCACTTGTTGCGGTAGCCGGGTTTATCTGTGAATTCAGGCTGGAATGTGGATATGAGCGCTGCGTCGGCCATGATTTACTTTTACTACCAGAAAAAGGCGCACATTCTAACGAGAACCCGGATCGTATTGAAGAGAGAAAGCTCTGGATTGTGTAAATATCCGCTAAATATTCATTACTGGCTGAGATCGCCGAGCAGATTAAAAATGGACAAACAGATTTACAAATGGGCCTTCATAATCAATATCGCTATATAAACCTTCCTTGCCGTCGAATTTAAATTTTTCATCACGATAACCCACTTCCACACCATAAAATGTATCCGGCGAGTAAATGATCTTTGAATCCAGACTACAGAAATAACCATCGCTCATATCCATGTGGCTACCGTCGAATTGAAAACGGAATCCAGGGTAGGGTAGCTCAAGCCCCAATTTGTAATGAGCCATTGGTACAACGATATCGATCAATTTTCGATTAATCACACCTGCACGAGTCACTTCGGCTCGACCCTCAAGCATCATGATGGTCACGCCAAGATCAAGATCGACAACGGTATCGAAGATTCGGTAATACAAAGAGACATCAGTATGATCAAGTACAAGCTCAGTTGTTATTGCGTCACCCGCCACATAGCTTGTTCCGCCAAATGTAAAACCCGCACCAGATACCGTTCCTCCCCCTGATGAGGTAAGTCCCATCTGTTTAAGACGGATATTGGGTATGTTTGGCAAAGAGTGTTCAAGGATGATGTAGCTTACACTACCCGCATCATCATCAAGCTTCAGTTCAGTATCCACATCGGCAGTAGTGCCCTGATGATTGATGTTACCCAGACTGTCATAAAACCAGGCACCAACGCCTATTTCTGCATCAACCAGAGTTGCACCCGAAATTGCTCCAGAAAATAACACTAGAGAAGAAATGAGTACCCGGGATATAAAAGCTTTTATATCCATAATCCATGCTCCTTGTACGTACAGTTAGTTCAAATAGAGCAGAATCTATGCCAGTGGCGTGAACAGGGGATGATTTGGTGATTTTGTTATCAAATAGGGCAGGATTTTGCCTGAATGCCTGGATGGAAATGAAAAAGGCCGGAAAGAATTTTCCGGCCTTTAGAGAGTATGTGGAAATTGCTTAGAAGTGCAGGAACAGGTTGGCAAAGGGCCCTGAAAATTCCATGCTACTAAATGTAGTATCAAGATTGTCCAGCTTAACCGAAACTGTTCGAATGCCAGCCTCAAAGCCAAGGGCAAAACTCGTTTCATAAGATACCTTGGCAACAATGTCAGAAATCTCACTATCACCAATACCAACCATGTTGCCTTCTATTCCCAGAGTAAGCCCAGTCAATGGTAACTCAACAGAAACCGCTGCGTATAACATCGGTATAGTGCCTGTTAGTTCATAGGCTGATGTTGTCGATGTATCAACGTTGGTTATTGTTACCATGCCGTCGAATATTTTACCGGTTAAACCAATATCGAGACTAACAAAATTGTCGAGTATTTCGTAATACAGCGTTACGTCCTGATGATCCAGCACAAGCTCGCTGTTGATATTCACACCAGCTGTATAGTTAATGCCACCGTAAGTAAAAACGGATGTCACGGCACCACTACCAGCAGTTGTTAGCCCAGTTTTGCTGACCTTTACATTCGGAATAAGTGGAACGGGATGTTCTATATAAACATAAGAATATGCATCCTGTTCATCGCCCAGTTTTAAATCATTTTTAAGATCGACGTCGCCATCCGTGCTGTATCGAATAGAACCACTCACATCGTGATCCCAGATACCCCCACCGACTTTTAATCCGATGAAGTCTGCAGAAGCCAATGAACTGAGGCTAAACATAAGCAGACCCGCTATAAATTTGAAAGTGTTTTTTACATTCATGGTTACGACCTTTGCTGTCTTGATTGATGAGTTAAGTATCGGAGAAATCTGTTTAAATTCAAGATTTTGTCGAAATTTTGCGAACAACCACACAAAATATGTATTTACTGGTGATTCTGATCAGCTTTGCTGGAACCTTTTGGCCAGTTCAGTACGTTTTACATAGGCTTCGCGCGCAATCATCACATCCTCAATGAAGTAGGGCAACTCATCCATGGTTAAGGCCTGTGGACCATCAACAAGTGCTTTATTGGGTACGGGGTGAAAGTCGACCAGAATCATGTTTGCTCCCGCGACCACGCCTTGTGCTGTTACATGCATCACATCCAATAAACCGTCTGGCCCGGCCTGACGCGTGCCGACAGAATGGGAGGGATCAATACAGACTGGCATACGGGTTAAGCGTTTGATAACCGGGACATGAGCGAAATCGACAAAGTTACGATGCGGATCACCCATATTGGTTTTCATCCCGCGCAGACCAAAAATAACCTTGGTATTGCCTTCACTGGCTAGATACTCGGCTGCATTGAGTGATTCTTCTAGCGTAATACCAAAACCACGTTTTAATAGCACCGGAAATTTTCTCTGCCGGCCGACTTCCTTCAGTAATTCAAAGTTCTGAGTGTTGCGGGTGCCTATTTGTAACATGATGCCGGTTGGGTTACCGGTCTGTTCCAGCGCAGCATTGATTTCATCAATATGGTCTTCATGCGTGATTTCCATGGCGATGACCTTGATGCCATATTTACCGGCCAGCTCGAATACAAAGGGCAGGCAGTCTTTGCCGTGACCCTGAAAGGAATAGGGGTTGGTGCGAGGTTTATAGGCCCCCATGCGTGTACAGGTCTGACCATTTTCCTGTAAGGCCTGCATCATTAGCTCAACATGCTCCGGATTATCGACCGCACACAGGCCGGCAAAAATATTCAGAGTGTCCTGGCCAAAATGGACACCGTTATATTCGAAGGAAGTAGGGCGATGGTCATCTTTGTGACGACCGAGAATTCGATATTCCTCAGAGATGCGCACCACTCGTTCAACGCCAGGGAGGCTACTGATTTCTTCTTTGGACAGTTGGCTGGTGTCACCAACGAGATAAAACTCAGTGAGGACCTGTTGTGTACCATGTTCTTCATGAATACGTACCTGAATATTGTTAAGCCCAGCCAGATAATCATAGACCGATTGATATTCCGCTGTTCCTTTTTGAATATCGGGCTGAAGAATGACAATCATTTTTTATTGGTCTCAGTGTGATCACGAAAACGCAGCACAAGCTCATCGTAGGCATCAATGCGTCGATCGCGTAAATAGGGCCAGATGCGACGCACTGACTCAGTGTGCGCTAAATCTATTGTAGCTGTTAATATTTCATTTTGATTTGCACTGGCCTGCTTAAGGATCTCTCCCTGCGGTCCGGCAATAAAACTATTTCCCCAGAACTGGATGCCAGAGTCAGCACCCTCAGCCGCAGCTTCAAAGCCGGTTCGATTACAACTCAAGACGGGTAGGCCATTAGCAATGGCATGACTGCGTTGTACTGTCATCCAGGCATCGAGTTGGCGCTGTTGTTCATCTTTAGTGTCGTTCATGTCCCAGCCAATCGCGGTGGGGTAGAGCAGCATGTCGGCACCGGCCAGTGCCATTAAACGAGCGGCCTCTGGAAACCATTGATCCCAGCAAACCAGCACACCCAGCTTACCGATCGAAGTTGGTATTGGTGTGAAACCCTGATCGCCCGGAGTGAAATAAAATTTTTCATAAAAACCGGGGTCATCGGGGATATGCATTTTGCGATAGGTGCCGGCAATACTGCCGTCCTTATCAAATACAACCGCAGTGTTGTGATACAGACCACTGGCGCGACGTTCAAATAATGAGGCAACAATGACGACTTTGAGGTCTTTTGCAAGTGCGCCAAGTTTATCTGTTGATGGCCCAGGGATGGTTTCGGCCAGATCAAAGCACTGAGTATCTTCTGTCTGGCAAAAATAAAGCGAGTTATGCAGTTCCTGCAACAATATCAGTTCAGCACCCTGTGATGCGGCAGTAGAGATCGACGCCTGAACCGCATCAAGATTGGTGTTGATGTCACTAGTACAGCTGTGCTGAACAAGTGCAACGTTTATTGTTTGATCTTTTGGCATTAGATGTTTATTTATTTTTGCAACAGTGTAATTATACTCCAATATCATCTTGATACGAATTGGAGATGGGGATGCCTAATATCTTTCATATAAAAAAATATCTGCTTCTGGCGGTCATGTTAAGCCTTAGTGCCTGCGCATCGACCCCGGATTCAATTGTGAAGCTGGATGACATCTGGAAAAACTATGAAAAAGCCATGCTCTGGGGAGAGTACAGTTATGTCATGGGTGCACATAAAGGCAAGCCCATTTCTGATCTGGTTCGTGAACGTTTAAAACATATCAAGGTTACCAGTTATGAGGTTATGAACCGAAAAGTGGTGCCTGATGGTACTGCCGCGACCCAGCGTGTGCATATCAAATATTATAATAAGGCCTATGCGGTTGTGCGTGAGATCACGGTTGCTCAGGACTGGGCCTATGATGAAAAGTCAGAACAGTGGTTTATTCTGAGCCCATTCCCAAAATTCAAATAAGGAAATAGTTAATTCAATACACCTTCTGGTAACTGCATGCTGATGCAATGCAGGCTGCCGTATTGATTGATCAGGGCTCGGCAATCAATCGCAATGACTTTTCTATCTTTGAAACATTTCTGTAAACGCATAATGGCAATTTCATCATTAGCATCATTGTAAACAGGCACCAGTACCATGCCATTGATAATTAAAAAATTGGCATAGCTGGCGGGAAGTCGTTGTCCGGATTGATTATAAATCGCTGCCGGGATAGGCAGTGGGATGAGTTTATAGGCCTGGCCCGATAATGTTTTTAATGTCTCAAGCTCTGCGCGCATTAGCGTGAGCTCCTGATAATGCTCATCATCAGGATCGTCGCAACTCGTATAGGCAATCGTCTCAGGGTCGCAAAATCGAGCCAGCATATCAATATGGCTATCGGTATCATCACCAACGATGATG
>JAOULB010000187.1 GCA_029882235.1 Gammaproteobacteria bacterium
TTCAGCGGGTCGTGGCAAGGTTGCTTCGACGGGTTGAATAATGATGCGACTGTTGTCCGCATTACCTAATACGGTCTGCACGGCATCCAGTATGGTTTGTTGCTTTTCCGGTCGCACCAGCATCCGTGTTGAGAGTCTGTTTTCATCCTCGGTTGCTACTGTCCAGCAATCCAGAATTTCATGTTGCTCAGCGATACTATGCAGTGTGTCGGCATGACCTTTATCGGTAAGGATTTCAATAATACGCATATTTATGCCGCCGGTCTCTGTAGGGGTGCTTCAACTTCATTGCGATTGTCTTTGCCTGCCAGTAACTCAATCAGACAAAGGGCAAAATCCATTGCCGTACCGGGACCACGAGAGGTGACAATGTTGCCATCGATGACAACAGCCTGTTCCTGGTATTCGATACCCGCCATATCTTCTGCTGGGATCGAACCAGGAAAACTGGTGGCCTGTTTATTTTTTAAAATACCCGCACGTGCAAGCACCTTGGGCGCAGCACAAATTGCGCATACATACTTACCCGCTGTATTCATCTTATGAATAAGATCATGGATGCGTGGATCGGCATTGAGATGATCGGCACCGGGCAGACCACCGGGTAACACCAGCATGTCATAGTCCTGTTGCAAGGCCTGATCGAGTGTTAGTTTGGGTACCAACATCATGCCACGGCTAGCGGTGACAACCTGATCATCCAGCCCTGCCGTCACTACATTAAAACCGGCACGGGTGAGTAGATCAGTAATGCTTACGGCTTCGAGTTCTTCGCAGCCTTGTGCCAGCGGAACGAGGATGTTTGCCATGCCAATCTCCTTTGCTTACGAATCTGAATAAGCTCTGAAACAGGCACCAATTTTATACCTATTTCAGCGAGATGGGGCAGTGATTGTTCTAGCACGGCTAATGTTTCCGGATGGGGATGGCCAATCGCTACGGCGCTGCCATAACGTCGTGCGCGTTTAAGCAGTCGTTGAAACTGATTTTTAATATTGGCGGTTGTCAATTCATGATCCAGAAAAATATCGCGACTAGCATTAAGAATGCCATGCTGGTTCGCCTTGTGCATGGCCTGACTTTGTTGTGTGGTACGACTATCAACAAAATAAAAATTGTCTTTTTGGCTCAGGCTGTGCATTAACCAGTTCATCGCCTCTGCATCACGCGTTAGACGACTACCCATATGGTTGTTAAGCCCACGCGCAAACGGGACGGCCTGAATACTTTTCATTAACGTCTGCTCGAACTGTAAGCGCTGCATGCCGACACTCAGCCCGCCGCGTCCCATGGCCTTGCCACTGATGGGCTCCATCGGCATATGTACCATCACTTCTTTATTTAATAGCCAGGCCTGACGTGCCAGGCTGTCGGCGTGACGTGTATGCGGCAAAAAGGAACAGGTCACCGGCCAGGGCAGATGTACGACGCGTTTACTCGCACGATAACGATGACCAAGATCATCGATAATAATGCTGATGACCGGTTGAAAAATATCAGGGGAGGGGAGGCTATCTTCGGCTCGGGTATGAGCAGAAATTAAGAGCAGACAGACTATCAGCCATCGTCTCAGCATAATATCCCGATTGTTATTATTATTCTCGGCTTCGCGCCCGTTAAACTAATCCATTAGTTGACGCGAAGAGTCTGATCCAGTTATTAACTGGAATCAAGTATTATTTTTTGCTGGCACTATTGAGTAGATGTAAACCTTTCAACAAGTTTAAGGCTTCATAAAGTGCGTAATCTTCTTTCGCCAGATTTATTCGGGCATTACGTGCATTTTTAGCATCATTCTCTTTACTTTTTTTATCGGTATCATTTTCCAGATGCTTTTTCAGATCCGCTTCCTTAATCCGATCAAAATTTTTGCCATTTTCTGATACTTTCAGATTATCCAGCACAATATCGGGCTCGATCCCTTTGGCCTGAATAGAGCGACCTAATGGGGTGTAATAACGCGCGGTGGTTAACTTAATTGCAGTCTGATTACCCAGAGGCACAACCGTTTGCACAGAACCTTTACCAAAGGTTTTTTCACCCATAATGACGGCACGTTTATGATCCTGTAATGCACCGGCAACAATCTCTGAGGCCGAGGCAGAACCGGCATTGACCAGTACAACAATTGGCGCGCCCTTGGTCATGTCCAGTGGTGTAGCCTTATGGCTCAGTTGATCAGATTTGGTTCGACCCTTAACACTGACAATGCCACCTTTAGTTAAGAAGGTATCCGAAACAGTAACGGCAGAATCAAGTAGACCGCCAGGATTGTTACGCAGATCCAGTACCAGTCCTTTGAGTTTGCCCTTGTTGTCTTTCGTTAATTTACTAATCGCCTTACGCAGATCTTTAGTTGTGCGCTGCTGGAACTGCGAAATACGGACATATCCATAACCCTTATCGAGTTCTTTGCTGCGCACACTCTTGACGCGAATCTTGTCGCGCTTAACCGGAATCTCAAGTGGCTTGTCTTCACCTTCACGCACAATCATGAGTTTGATTTCAGTGCCGGGTTTACCGCGCATGATCTTCACGGCTTCATCCAGACTCATGCCTTTCACTGGCGTATCACCCAGACGAATAATCAGATCACCGGCTTTAATGCCGGCCTTTTGTGCCGGTGTATCATCAATGGGTGAGATAACCTTTACAAAGCCATCTTGCATACCCACCACAATACCCAGGCCACCAAACTCACCCGAGGTACCGACGCGCAATTCTTTAAATGAAGACTGATCAAGATAAGAGGAATGGGGATCAAGCCCGGTCAACATGCCGCGAATGGCATTTTCAAGCAGGGTTTTATCCGGGATATCTTCAACGTAATTGTCTTTAATCTTGCCGAAGACTTCACTGAGGGTGCGAATATCTTCCAGTGGCAGGGTATTGGCACGCTTGGCCGAAACACTTTGGCCAACACCAATCATAACACCGAGCACCAGGCCGGCAAAAACAAGCAAGAATTTACGTGTAAAAGAGTTCATTAAGGATCCTAAGTTCGGGTCGCTGTTCATGGACAACGACATTTCATAATAGTTTTGCTGATACTACACTAACAATATAAGGCATGACACCCTATATAAGATAGGGCATGGTCGGGCTTTTTCAACTTCGCCGTTTGCGACACCATCGATTTGGATTGCTGGGCTGGCCCTTATGTCGAATTTCGAAATACACACCACTATGTTTTTGACCACCACTATTACCAACTGTGGCAATCACTTCATCGCTATCGACCCAATCGCCCGTTTCCTTTAACAGGCTTTGATTATGGCCATACAGACTCATATAACCCTGACCATGATCGATAATGACCAGCAGGCCATAACCGCGTAACCAGTCGGCATAGGCAATACGCCCATGAGAAACCGCTCTGATATTACGGCCAGGTTTCGAATTGATGATCACACCATTCCATTTAACCATACTCGTACCGCGTTTACGGCCAAACAGCTGCTTAATTTTACCTTGTACTGGCCACTGCAATTGACCACGCAACTTCGCAAAGCTTTTCCGATTCGCCTTACTGACCTTCATCTCAGGAATGGCTTCACGAATTGTGTTTAACAGCTTTTGTAGTTGCTGCTCATCTTCCAGTAATTGCTGCAGAGAACCCGTTTTATCTTTCAGGGAGCTCTCAAGCCTGGCAACGATGACACTACGCTGTTGAGATGCGTCTTCGAGCTCAACTTTCTTCAGCTGGTTTTCCTGTTGTAATCGAGTCAGGCGTTTCTTTTCCTGTTCTATATCGGCCTTAACCTGATTCACACTGGCCAATACAGTTCTGGCCTTATTGATACGATCACTGCGCGTGCGATTAAAGTAGTCATAGTAGGTCATGGTTCGACCTGCAGCGGCCGGGTTTTCCTGACTCAGGAGAAGTTTCAAATAGGCCTGCTGGCCCATCATATAAGAGACACGTAATTGCCGAGATAAAATCTGCTGCTGGATTTTTAGATCAGTCTCATACTTGCGTTTATCGCGATAAAGTTCCTCCAATCGGCGATCCTGTTTACGCAGGCGATACTTGATGTAAGTGAGTTCCTTATTATGTTTACCAATCTTGAGCTCAATATCGCGCAGCCTGTTACGTTCTTTATCGTGTTTGTTGCGTGTTTTGTTGAGGTCGCCGCGTATTTGTTGAATACGTTTTTTAAGATGTTGCAGTTGCTCGGCCGCTTCTTCACGTTCATCGTCATCAAGATTGGCAATACTGCTCGAAGGAACACACCAGACAAGCGTGCTGAGGAGAAAAATCAAGACTCTGGAAAAGCGTCTGTTTACTGTAGTTATATGAGGTAAACAGACGGACATGCGGGAATCAGGATTCGTTATCCGCGGCAACTTCTTCCTTTGCCTCTTCAAGCAGATTATGGCCCGTCATTTCATTCGGTTGATCCAGCCCCATTAAATAGAGCATGGTTGGCGCAATATCAGAGAGTGAACCACCATTACTAAACTCTAATGGCTGATCACCAATATAGATTAATGGCACAGGATTCGTTGTATGCGCGGTATGGGCCTGACCGGTTTCCGGGTTTTTCATTAATTCGGCATTACCATGATCGGCGGTGACCAGTAACTCGCCCCCGGCCTGTAGAATAGATTCAACTACGCGTCCCAGACACTCATCCAGTGCTTCAATGGCCTGGACTGTGGCATCGAAATTACCCGAGTGGCCGACCATATCGGGATTGGCAAAATTACAGATAATGGTGTCGTACTGACCACTAGTCACGGCCATAATGATTTTATCCGTAACGGTTGGCGCATTCATCGCCGGCTGTAAATCATAGGTGGCAACATTGGGAGAGTCGATCAGAACACGATCTTCAAAATCAAATGGCTCTTCGCGGCCTCCATTAAAAAAGAAGGTCACGTGCGCATATTTTTCGGTTTCAGCAATGCGCAGCTGATGCATACCCAGCTTGGAAATGTATTCACCAAAGACATTGTTTAAGCGATCAGGTGGATAGGCGACCGGTACATCGAAGTCGGCCTTGTATTCAGTCAGACTGGCAAAACTACCCAGCACCGGGACCTTGCCGCGATCAAATTCATTAAAGTCTGGCTCAATAAACGGGCGGGTGATCTGACGGGCGCGATCAGAGCGATAGTTCATAAAAATAAGTACATCGCCATTTTCAATTTTTGCACATTGATGATCGGCAGGCACAATCGCAGTGGCCTTAAC
>JAOULB010000188.1 GCA_029882235.1 Gammaproteobacteria bacterium
ATCAGTCATGATGCAAACGCAAATTATTTTTATGAACTTATGCAGAGATTCTGTTTAATTCATTCAGGCGGAGATATTCCTGCCGGATCAATCAGTCATTTCATTCGCACAGGTGAGCACGATCAACAGTGGCGACTTAGAATTGACCCGGTTTATGCGCAGTCCGATCTCAACACCATCCATTTGCTCGCACATGAAGGAGTCAATCTACAGCAACAGGAAGCGGTGGCATTGGTAGAAACATTAAACAGCCATTTTGAACAGGATGGCTGGCAGATTGAAATTGCCTCAACACATGCCTGGTACTTAAGCACACCCGATAAAAACAGTATCACCACCACGCCACTGCATCAGGCCATGTCAAATGATATGAGCTACTGTTTACCGACAGGTGATGATGCCGGCTACTGGCGTTCTGCGCTAAATGAAATTCAGATGTTATTGCATCAACACCCTGTTAATCAGCAAAGACAGCAAAGCGGGCAGGTTCCTGTTAATAGTGTCTGGTTCTGGGGGCAGGGGATGTTGCCTGAGTCGATTGAACAAAATGATTCTACCGTATACACCAATGACTTTATTGCAGCAGGGCTGGCAGGCCTGGCGGGGGCTGAGGTCGGGACGATTGAAGATTTTAAAAACGTTTTATCTGATTTAAATCAGCATACACAAAACGATATTTTACTGATCGATAACCGACAACTCATGCGCCAGCATGGCTTTGATATTAATCACTGGTTTGAGTTATTGGTCGAAATGGAACAGGACTGGTTTGTGCTCGCGCTAAACGGTGTTAAGGCTAAATCAATTAAAGAACTTGTGATTCAAACAGGCGATGGACGTCGTTTTATCATCAATAAAAAACGACTGGGACGATGGTGGCGACGCGATAAAAACCTGTCTCACTGGTGTGGGGCAAAACAATGATAGAAATTAAACGTCGTGTCGAACCAGAGGACGTGCCTGAATTACCCGGTGGACTTCATCCCGTGCTTAAACGAGTGTATGCACACCGTCAAATTAGTGATGCAAATGAACTCGATCATTCGCTCAGTAGTTTGCTCTCTTATAAAGAACTCAAAGGAATCGATGCGGCAACCGATTTACTTGTCGAGGCTTTGGAAAATCAATGGCGTATTCTCATCGTCGGTGATTTTGATACCGATGGTGCCACCAGTAGTACGGTCGCAGTTCAGTTGTTGCGCACATTAGGTGCACAGCACGTCGATTTTCTGGTACCGAATCGTTTTGAATATGGTTATGGCCTGACGCCAGAGATTGTTGAGGTTGCTAAACAACAGCAACCCGATCTTATTGTCACAGTCGATAATGGCATCTCCAGTGTTGAGGGTGTCGCTGCGGCAAAGGCGCAGGGTATTAAAGTACTGGTGACCGATCATCACTTACCCGGGCAACAGTTACCGAGTGCCGATGCCATTGTTAATCCCAATCAACCCGGCGATAACTTCCCCAGTAAAAACATGGCCGGTGTCGGTGTGATCTTTTATGTCATGATGGCCTTGCGTGCGCGATTACGCGAACAGGGCTGGTTTGAAAAACAAAATATTAACGAACCCAATCTGGCCAATTATCTTGATCTGGTTGCGCTTGGTACGGTCGCTGATGTTGTACCACTGGATCACAATAATCGCATTCTGGTTGCACAGGGACTGGCGCGTATTCGTGCTGGAAAATCATGTGCAGGGATTAAAGCCTTGCTGGAGATCGCGGGACGCAAAGAGAACAATATCAGCGCAACCGATCTAGGTTTTTGCGTGGGGCCGCGACTCAATGCAGCGGGTCGGCTGGATGATATGTCGATCGGCATAAACTGTTTATTAAGTGAAACAGAATCGGGCGCGATCACCATTGCGAAACAGCTGGATCAACTCAATCAGGAACGTCGCAGCATTGAACGGGGTATGCAGAAAGAGGCATTTACTCAACTTGAGGCGATGGATTTATCTGAACAGGATTTACCGGTTGCGCTTTGTCTCTATCAACAGGACTGGCATGAAGGTGTCATCGGCATCCTGGCTTCCAGAGTGAAAGACCAATGGCATCGACCCGTAATTGCCTTTGCCAATGCGGGTACGGGTTTGATTAAGGGATCAGCGCGTTCGGTATCGGGTTTACATATCCGTGATGCCCTTGATGCAGTGGCCGCCCATCACCCAGGATTAATCACCAAGTTTGGTGGTCATGCCATGGCTGCCGGCCTGACTCTGGAAGAGGGCGACTTTGAAGAATTTAAGCAGGCCTTTTGTACTGAGGTGTCTCGCCATCTGTCAGTCGAAGACTTAACTGGACGGGTTTATAGTGATGGTGAACTGGCACAGACCGATCTCAATCTGGAGCTGGCCGAACAATTACGTAATGCTGGACCGTGGGGGCAGGGTTTTCCGGAGCCGACCTTTGATGGCGTGTTTGAGCTGGTGAATAAACGCATTGTTGGTGAGAAGCACCTGAAGATGGTATTACGGCCGCCCGGCACGGAACAGCTGATGGATGCGATTGCCTTCAATACCGTTGATAGCGAATGGCCCGAGCAGGTTGACCGCGTCGAGCTGGCCTATCGGCTCGATGTGAATGAGTTCCGTGGTGCGCGTACGGCGCAACTCATCGTCGAGCTGGTTACCCCAGTTTAAAATCTGATTTCTCTTCATCTATGGCTGAGTTATGATACTCGTTTATGTCTGTAAGAAGTGATTAACAAGTCGATGTTAGAAGTCAATCCAATCTACAACCAGATCAAAGATATGCAGGGGCGCGTTGAATCCCTGAGGGGGTATCTTTGACTATGAAACCAAGAAAGAACGCCTGACTGAAGTCGTCCGCGAGCTCGAAGATCCCGATGTCTGGAATAAGCCTGAATATGCGCAGGAGCTAGGGCGCGAGCGTGCGCGTCTGGAGAAAGTGGTCGATGTTATTGAAAGCCTGAGTGGTAGTCTCACCGATGCCAACGATCTTGTTGAACTGGCGGCTGAAGAAGATGACACGGATACCATTGAATCCGTCACCGCCGACCTGGAGAAACAGGAAAAGGAACTCGAAGGTCTTGAGTTTCAGCGTATGTTCTCGGGCGAAATGGATGCCAATAATGCCTTCCTTGATATCCAGTCTGGTTCTGGCGGGACGGAGGCGCAGGACTGGGCCGAGATGATCCTGCGCATGTATCTGCGCTGGGGTGAGAGTCGCGGTTATCAAACAGAACTCATCGAAGCCTCTGGTGGTGAAGTCGCGGGTATCAAAAGCGCGACCATCAAGTTCACAGGCGAGTATGCCTACGGCTGGTTACGCACGGAAACGGGGGTGCATCGACTGGTGCGCAAGTCGCCGTTTGATTCGGGTAATCGTCGTCATACCTCTTTTGCCTCGGTGTTTGTCTATCCTGAGGTCGATGATTCAATCGAGATTGAAATTAACCCGGCAGACTTAAGGGTCGATACCTACCGCGCCAGTGGTGCCGGTGGTCAGCACGTAAATAAAACCGATTCGGCGGTGCGCATAACGCACGTCCCTAGCGGGATCGTGGTACAGTGTCAGAGCGAGCGTTCCCAGCATCAGAACCGGGATAAGGTCATGAAACAGCTCAAGGCCAAGCTCTATGAAGTTGAACTGCAAAAGCAGTATTCGGAAAAACAGGCGCAGGAAGAGTCCAAATCGGACATTGGCTGGGGCAGCCAGATTCGATCGTATGTACTGGACCAATCGCGCATCAAAGATTTACGCACCGGTGTAGAAACCAGCAACACCCAGGCCGTGCTCGATGGCGGTCTGGATAAGTTTATCGAAGCAAGCCTTAAAAGTGGTCTATAAAAATTGGGACGAACAATGTCAGAAGTTGAAGAAAAAGTTGAATTAACTGCCGAAGAAGAAAACAAACTCATCGCCCAGCGTCGAGAAAAACTTGGCGCTATCCGCGAACAGGGTGTGGCCTTTCCAAATGATTTTCGTCGTAATGTTATGGCCGGTGAGTTACATGCCGAATATGGCGAAAAATCCAAAGAGCAGCTGGAAGAATTAAACATTCGTGTCAGTGTTGCCGGTCGCATGATGCTTAAACGCATTATGGGTAAGGCCAGCTTTGCCACAGTGCAGGATATGTCCGGTAAGATTCAGTTTTATGTTGTGCGTGATGACCTACCTGAAGGTGTTTATAACGAACAGTTTAAAAAG
The DNA here is from genome assembly GCA_029882235.1 of Gammaproteobacteria bacterium. Classification (GTDB taxonomy): domain Bacteria; phylum Pseudomonadota; class Gammaproteobacteria; order UBA6429; family Thiohalophilaceae; genus JAOULB01. Next base: position 4,177 of record JAOULB010000188.1, read on the forward strand.
TGGGATATGGGTGACATCATCGGCGGCGAAGGCGTGCTGATGAAAACCAATAAAGGTGAGTTATCGGTCAAGGTTGATTCTATCCGTCTGCTGACCAAGGCCTTACGTCCATTGCCTGAAAAATTCAAAGGTGTCACTGATCAGGAGATCCGTTATCGTCAACGCTATCTTGATCTGATCATGAATGAAGATTCACGCCAGACGTTTCAACTGCGCTCAAAAATCATTTCGCATATTCGAGAGTTTCTGATTGAACGTAATTTCCTTGAAGTCGAAACACCCATGATGCAGGTGATTCCCGGTGGTGCTACAGCACGACCCTTTACTACCTATCACAATGCGCTGGATATGGATCTGTATTTACGTATTGCGCCAGAGCTGTATCTAAAACGACTGGTTGTAGGTGGTTTTGAACGTGTGTTTGAAATCAATCGTAACTTTCGAAATGAAGGCCTGTCGACCAGACATAATCCTGAATTCACTATGATCGAATTCTATGAGGCCTATGCCACGTATATCGATCTGATGGACATCACCGAAGCCATGTTGCGTTCGATTGCCGAGAATGTGATCGGCAATACAAAGATTCCCTATCAGGGTGATGAGTATGACTTTGGTAAACCTTTCACGCGCATGACGGTAAAAGAATCGATCCTGCATTTTAATGCTGATGTCACTGAAGCAGAGCTAGATGACATAGACAAAGCCAAAGCTATCGCGACGCGTCTGGAAATTCCATTAAAAAGTTCCTATGGCCTCGGCAAGATCCAGATCGAAATCTTTGAAAAGACAGTAGAACATCGCCTGATGGACCCCACCTTTATCACCGCCTACCCAACCGAAGTCTCGCCATTGGCGCGCCGCAATGATAATGATCCCTTTGTCACCGATCGGTTTGAATTCTTCGTCGGTGGTCGTGAGATCGCCAATGGCTTCTCAGAATTAAATGATGCCGAAGATCAAGC
>JAOULB010000189.1 GCA_029882235.1 Gammaproteobacteria bacterium
CACGACTATTAAATACACTCACCTATCTACGTGATCTGGGAAATACGGTTATCGTTGTCGAGCATGATGAAGAGGCCATTCAAAGTGCAGACTATGTCGTCGATATCGGCCCCGGTGCAGGCGTGCATGGTGGCGAGATTATTGCTCAGGGTACCCCCGCACAGGTAATGAAAAACGAAAACTCGCTGACGGGACAATACCTGTCCGGCAAGAAACAGATTGCGATTCCAGCACAACGTTGTGCCGTTGATCCAGCACGTATGCTCACCATCAAAAATGCCCATGGCAATAACTTACAGAATATTGATGTGAATATTCCTATTGGCGTCATGACGGCAATCACTGGTGTTTCAGGTTCAGGCAAATCGACCCTGATAAATGACACACTCTATAGTCATGCAGCCATTGAACTCAATAATGCCTCGGGTGATCCTGCACCCTGTGATGCGATCCTGGGACTGGATCAATTTGATAAGGTTGTTGATATTGATCAAAGCCCAATCGGTCGGACCCCACGTTCAAACCCCGCAACTTATACCGGCCTGTTTACCCCGATTCGTGAAATCTTTTCGGGTAGTCAGGAGGCTCGTTCACGTGGCTACTCGCCCGGGCGTTTCAGCTTTAATGTCAAAGGTGGCCGTTGCGAGGCCTGTCAGGGTGATGGCGTCATCAAGGTTGAAATGCATTTTCTACCCGACATTTATGTTCCCTGTGATGTCTGCAAAGGCAAACGCTATAATCGTGAGACACTGGAAATAAAGTTTAAGGGTAAAAATATTCATCAGGTCCTCGATATGACCGTTGAAGATGCGGTTGAATTCTTCGATGCCATCCCTGTCGTTAAACGCAAACTACAGACCATGATGGATGTGGGTCTGAGCTATATCAAGCTTGGCCAGAATGCGACGACGCTATCGGGCGGTGAAGCACAAAGAATCAAACTTTCACGCGAGTTATCCAAACGTGATACGGGCAATACACTCTATATCCTTGACGAGCCAACAACGGGCTTACACTTTCATGATATTGAACAACTACTCGCGGTGATCCATCGATTACGTGATCGTGGCAATACATTGGTTGTCATCGAACACAATCTTGATGTCATCAAAACTGCAGACTGGATTATTGACATGGGTCCAGAAGGTGGACATAAAGGTGGCACGGTTGTCTGTGAAGGTACCCCAGAAGAGGTCGGCCAGGTTAAAAAATCGCATACCGGCCGTTACCTGCAACCAATGCTTAAAATTAAACCGGTGAAAACTAAAAAATCGGCCTGATTAAGACTCAAATATTAATCGCCAAGCCTGATGTTATCGAGATAGAGTGTGAAAGGTGATTTTATGCGCATTGCATAGAACATCATTCCTGCAATATCCTGCATCAGCAGCTGGCGATTTTTCGGACCATTCTTAATTTCACTTAACTCTATATTTATACTGTTCCAACCAGGCTGCAGCTCAAGCTTCCTGTTAAATCGATTCGCATAATTTGTCTTCGTGTTTGTGTCCGAACTATCGTAGACACTTACAATGAGTTGAACACTTTTGTCTTCATTATTATAGATATCAAACAGCAGCTTTCTATACCCTACCCAGTCCGCATACATCTGTCGTAATTTAGCACTGGAATAATGGCCCCGCGCAAATTCTATTTTAAAACTGAATTCCCCTTCACTTGATTTCTCTGTAGAGATGTCAAACGTTGCCTGCCCGTGCCAGCGTTGTTTTTCCAAAGACGACTCAAAAGCATTTATTACTGGGAAATTTTTATTGACTAAATAACTATTAATTACAAAGCCGATTGGTCCCCACAGACCATAGGCCAGCAGCATAAACACAGGAATATAGATCAAAATATTTTTCCGATGTTTCAAACCAGTTAGCCCTGGCGACAAAAATGTCACTGCCGCCATTCCACCTGCCAGGTTATAAACAAGATCATTCAGACTCGCAGAGCGATGGGTAAATAATTGTACTAGTTCAATACATGCCCCAATAACGAGACACACAACACCTATATAAAGATACTGTCTACTCATAGAAAGAGTATTGAGAGAGGGAATTAACTTATAGAGCACATAGCTAAACAGGAAAAAATAAAGCACATGCCCCGAATTCCAGCTGACCTCAATGAAATGTTGTTCAGAAAAGCTATCCTTAATAGGCGCGACCATGATAAAACTGAATAACAACACTATCCCGAGCAGAATATAATGATCTCCAATTCGAGATAGCTGAAACAAGCCCTTAGTATTTTTCATATGATAATTTTAACTTTTCACTGAACTGGCCAACATTTATATAGTCATATACGTCATTATGGGCATAAGAGTATCACGACAGGCATTTTTGTACTTAGTACTTCTCACAGGCTTCACCTTCGGCCATGTTGTTTTCGCTGATGATGTGATACACACCAATCATCATGCAATTAATATTGCGGCTTTTTCCAGATCCAGCTTAGAAGATCTGACACCGAAAGGCTGGCAACCACTTATTTTTCCCAGCATCGAAAATAAAACAGCCTATTTTCTCTCCAGAGAAAACTCAAATACTGTCGTCAAGGCGGTTAGTAATGCTAGTGCCTCGGGTTTCTTTCGTAAAGTCAATCTCGATCCAAAAAGCTATCCTCTGTTGAACTGGAACTGGAAGGTCGACAATATTCTTGATAAGGCTGATGTAAATACTAAAGAAGGTGATGATTATCCTGCCAGGATCTATATTTCGTTTTATTATGATCCTGCGCGTCTGAAAGGAATGGAAAAGGTTAAATATAATTTATACACCATGCTGAACGATAAAGAACCGCCTCTGGCTGTGATTAATTACATCTGGGACAACAAAACCCCCGTAGGGACGATTACTGATAATGCTTATTCCAATAGAGTCAAAATGATTACGGTTCAGAGTGGTGCCAAAAATACAAAACGCTGGATAGCGGAGCAACGCAACCTGTATCAGGACTATATTAAGGCATTTGGCGAAATGCCGGGCAATATTACCGGTGTTGCAATCATGACCGATACGGATAACACACAGGAATCCGCTGTGGCCTATTATGGTGATATCGTACTGAAAAAGATAAACTAAATATTTAGTTTGTTATTGAAACATGTTCACCTAATTTAATCTTTAGCGCATCGCTAGCACTACCCTGATTAACAGCGACTTCGATTAAGCCGAGTGAGTTTTCATACCAGAATGCTTCGCCCTGTTCCACATCTGAAAATGTTCTTGATCGGCTCAATGACTGACCGTTAATCATTATATGACTATCGACTGAGACAGTCTCAGCGCGAATCCCTGTCATGCAGTTACCGTAATGGTCAATATAGATAATTTTTGCCAAATCATTATCCCAGTCAGAAAACGTATGACTATTGATATCAATGAGTTCTGATTCTGGCATATCACCTTTTGCAATCATGGCTGTAACTGGCGCAAACAGATCACGGCCGTGAAAACTCTTTGACATCGTTTCAGGTCGCCAGGTAATTTCCCACATTGAGACATGTTCTGCTCGTTTGACAATGACATTAAACAGACCATTGTCCGGACCAATAAACCAACGTTGATCAGCTTTAACAATGATTGGACGACGTTGCTCATCGCCGACACCGGGATCAACAACTCCAAGGACAAGTGCCTGCTCAGGTAAATAAGAAATTATCGATGCAAGTAGATACGCAGATGCCATAGGATCAAATCTCGGCGCATCATGCATCAGATCGATGACTGGAGAGTCAGGGTATTGTGACGATAAAACGGATTTCATTAGCCCAACATAGGGGCCGGAGTAACCAAAATCGGTGTACAGGTAAATCATGCTATTAGTTTAGTCTCTAACGGCTGATGAGAAAGCAAAGCATGATATTTTTAGCCACATAAAAAAAGCCGGGAAAACCCGGCCTTTTGAAACAGCAATCTAAGCTAAAACAATTATGCTTCAGCAGTTTCCTGCGTTGCTACTTCAGCTTCTGCTGGAGCGGCGACCTGACGATCAACCAGTTCGACAATAGCCATCGGTGCATTGTCACCTGAACGAAAACCGCACTTCAGAATACGCAGATAACCACCAGGACGAGACTGGTAACGTGGACCAAGCTCGTTAAATAGCTTGGTGACAACATCACGGTCACGAAGACGCGAAAATGCTAAACGGCGGTTCGCTACACTGTCTTCCTTAGCCATGGTAATCAGGGGTTCAGCAACACGACGCAGTTCCTTTGCTTTTGGCAAAGTTGTGCGGATTAGCTCATGATCAAGCAATGAGGCAGCCATATTACGAAACATCGCTTTACGATGACTGCTGTTGCGATTTAATTTTCGGCCACTTTGACGATGACGCATTGCTCTATACCTTCAAATTTCGAATTTTTACCAAGCCCGACTTATGCCGCGCTCTCACTTTTATCTCTTAAACTGGCAGGTGGCCAATTTTCAAGACGCATACCCAGAGATAAACCACGCGATGCAAGAACGTCCTTAATTTCAGTTAAGGATTTCTTACCCAAGTTTGGAGTCTTTAACAACTCAACCTCAGTACGCTGGATCAAATCACCAATGTAGTAAATCTGTTCTGCCTTCAGACAATTCGCTGAACGTACAGTGAGCTCAAGGTCATCAACTGGACGTAACAGAATTGGATCAACTTCTGGCTCTTCAGCAGCTGCTTCAACTTCTTCTTTACCTGACAGATCAACAAATGCTGATAACTGATCCTGTAAGATTGTTGCTGCTGTACGAATGGCTTCTTCTGGATCAATAGTGCCATTGGTCTGCAAATCGATAATCAGCTTGTCCAGATTTGTACGCTGCTCAACACGGGCACTATCAACAACATAGGCAACGCGCTGGATTGGGCTAAAGCTGGCATCAAGCACCAGGCGACCAATTGGACGCTCATCATCTTCTTCACCCAAAGCACGAACACTTGCTGGCTGATAACCACGACCAGAAACAATTTTCAGGTTCATGTTAAGTTCGCCAGCCTTAGTCAGGTTAGCAATAACGTGATCAGGGTTAACAATTTCAACATTGTGATCAACGGCAATATCACCGGCGGTCACTGTGCCAGGGCCTTTTTTATTCAATGCCAGGTTTGCG
>JAOULB010000190.1 GCA_029882235.1 Gammaproteobacteria bacterium
TATCGGTGGCGGTAATGCCGAGATTTTTTACCGGCCGCTGGGTCGGATGGCTATGCTGATGGATGGTCTTTTTCTTTGCCAGCCCTTTATCGTTATGACAACCAAGACAAGGGGCCGCTGCTGCATCTTCAGCAATAAATTTTTCTCTGGCCCAGAGTGCAGCACCTTTGGCACCGTGTGGTATATGGCAGACACTGCATGGCCCCGTCTCACTCGCCTTTTTGCCATGGATATTAACTGCATTGGGCTTTGTTATGGCCATGTTATGTTTGGTTTGATTAATCGTACGTTTATCTTCATGACAACTACGACAGAGATCTGACTCATTATTCTTCATGACTAATAACTTGTCGGTGTTGGCGGAATGCGATCGATGACAACTCTCGCACACAACACGGCCATCACGGCCAAACTTTGAACCTACTTTAAAAAGATTTTTTGGCGGCTTTTTAATATGTTTGTTGACGGGATGGTTACCATGTTTCGGCCCACCGGTTCTCTCTTTATGACAACTCATACACATGCTGGAACCGACATTTTTCATGCGCAGAAATAAGGGTGACTCACTTTCATCCCAGTCCACGCCATGGGCAGAGTGACAGGTGCCACAATAGACCTTGCCATCATCATTTAGTGGAAAGACCTGTTTGCCCTCGACCAATGGAATTTTGATTTCTTTCGAGGGTTTTTGTCCGACGGGGTGGTTATATTTGCCGTTACGCCACATGAAACGTGAATCGAGCACAAAACCATCATGACAGGAAAAACACATCGCCTCCGTACTGGCGACATCCTGTTTACCACTTTTGACAATGGGTTTAGGCTCATAAGGGATCAGCGTTTGTTTATCTTTTAATTTAAACTCGTTTAACCACATGATGTGACAGGTCGAACATTCGCGATTTGCTGACTGAGCGCGCGACATTGCCTCTGTTGCAATAACAAGCAGTATTATCGAAAGGAGAAATGAGTATCTGGTCGATTTAAAAATCTGATTCATTTCCCGGCCCCTGCGGGATATGACTCGATTTGCCAGACAGAAACCTTGTTTGACAGCATTTCAGCAACATAAAGACGATTATTTTTATCTATCGCAATACCAGAAGGTGTTTGTAAAACCCTGGGTTTTCCCTTGTCACCCATCACGGCAATAAACTTGCCTGTATCAGTAAAGGCCTGAATCACTCCCATATAACTGTCAGACACATAGATAAAGTTATTACTATCGGTAGCAATGCCTTTTGGTCTAAACAGTTGACCAGGTAACACACCCCAACCACCGACCTCAAATGCTTCTTTACCTTTTGGGTTAAACAGTTGCACACGACTATTTAATACATCAACAACGGCTAGACGTGTTTTGCGTAACAGGGTCATTGTTGCAGGATAGCGAAACTCGCCAGTTTCAACGCCATCCTGGCCCCAGGCTCGCTTCAAATGCCCACTAATAGAAAACCCCATGATGCGATGATTATTGTTACCGCTAACGTAAACCAGTTTTTCCTTTTCATGGACGCTGACATCAACAGGCCGAATCAGTTTATCGTTTTCGGTAACATCAAATGCAGTGAGAAACTTGCCACCCTTATCAAACACCTGTACACGATGATTGCCGGTATCAGCAACATAAAACCGATCGTCACTATCTACATCAATACCGACCGGCCCCCTGAATTCACTTTTGGCAATGCCCTCCTTGCCAACAATAAACTCAGCATCACCATCCATATCAAAAACCTGAATGCGGTGATTGCCACTATCAACAACATAGACACGATCGTTTTGTACAGCAATATCTGTTGGCAAAATTAACGGTGAAGATGATTTACCCTTAATATCAAACAAATGTTTAATGCTATGGGTTTTGATATTTTCTGCGATTGCAGGAATAGTCGTCAGGTTAAAGACAGTAACAATGATTGCGAACGCATATTTCATTCTATGACCTGCCTTTCAGTGGGCTTGTAATGAATAAGACGAACTGTCTATTTCCACCACCCACTATTTTCCCCCGTTGATTTCTTTTTATCCGAGGGCTTTTGCTTTGTTGAACTGACCTGTCTCTCAACATCAGTGTTCTGTTTCTCCGTTTTGGTCAGGCTGGGGATATAAAACTTTTTGTATTTTTGCACAATCCCGACAATATTTAAATTGGTCAAATCATTGACTCGACGCTCAGAGAAGCCCAGTTTCGCTAATGGTAGATAGGCCTTGGCGGGATTATTTGTATGGCAGCTTGTACAGAACCTTCCTTTTGAAGCAACCGTGCGATGGAAGCGTTTTTTCATTGCTTCCTTGTCAGTATCAGTAAGTTTCTCGCGCACCTCAAGAAATTCTTTTACCGCCTGATTATCTTCGGTCAGTTCCAGGAGTATTGACTTACCATCCTCCTCAGACGTGGCAACAATTTTTGAATAAACATCATCAGTCGCAACCAGATTACCTGTCTTAGGATCAATACTGGTACCAAAAGGTGGGCCAGACACAGGAACTCCAGAATAATTTAACCAGGAAAATCGCAAACTCTTTTCATCAACCTTACGTGAATCATTATGGCAGGTCATACAACCAATAAACTGCGTATGCATATTCATCAGTGTGCGAATCATCGGTTTTTTGGAATGTGGATAATCACCATGACAATAAAAACAAACCTGTTGTTTACCCATGCTAAGCACATCTTTCTCTGGCTCATTATGAAAGTGGCGCATTTTCTCGGTAAAACGTTGCTCAGACAACTGCTGCAGGATCTGCGGCTTCTCTTCTTCGTCGAATAAGCCAAGCTTCTCACCAAAGGCGATAGTAATCTCTAGCAATAGTGCCACAATGATCGAACAAAGGATAATCGTCGTCAGGAATGAGATAACGGGATGATCACGGCGCATACCAGAGATACTGAATGGGTCACTATGAAAACTATCAGGTATCTTGGCCTTGTGATCGACAATCACCAGGATTGCGATTCCAAGAAACATGAAAAACAGTACCGTTAGAACGATAAAGATTACTGTAATGTTATCCAGACCATGCATGTTTATATCTTCATGTTAAAATTCGGTTAAATAAAGCCATATCGTAAACACACCAAATACCATCCAGAACAGGATAAACACCAGGGATGAATAGGCGATGACTTTTTGCACTGGTGTCATCGGCTTAATCATGGAGCATTGCCCTCCTGCACAGCTTGCTGATCCAGTTCTCTTGCAGCAAGCATATCCATTAACAATTTACGTTCCTCTGGAATCTCCACCAGACAACGAAGGTATTCAAGAAAATGTTCTTCAATTTGGTGTTCTCGTGTAATCTTGCCGGTTAAAAAGGTCCACTGCATTGGGAAACGACCCGGTGCCAGATGTACGTTGTACCAGTGCCAGAATGCAATCACCAGCAAGGCTAACAGCGCTTCGTGTGGGTGTGACAGGCGCATCATCTCCTGAAAATACGAAGCGACACTGACTGGTAGAATGCTGGCCCAGAATTCAGGAAACAGAAACGAAGAACCTGATACCACCATGACAATATTTCCGAATGCAGCTGCAAAGTAATGCAGTTTCTGTTTATACATAAACTTGTCCATTTCAGGACGTTGATCACGCTTACCTGCGAAATAAAGTAAATCGTCACGAAAATCACGCGCATCTTTCATGGTTGGAATAATGCTGCGCAAAAGCTCAAACCGCCGTTGTTGAAGTTTTACTATCGTTCCTAATGTAATAGTAACGAGGTGATACACCATAGCGAAGATCATTGCCGCGGCAAGTGTGCGATGAATAATACGCGTTACATCGACACCACCAAGCACCATATTGACTGGCGTTGCCCAGAAGTGATCAAAAAAGGCGATTGGTAAGCCGGTAAACGCCAGCATTAAAAAGGTCACAAACGTCAGCATATGCTGGATGCGTATATGGATTGAATAACGTGGTAGATCACCAATCGGGTTGGAAACTACATTTTTATAGAGCAGCACACGGTCATCGGGCATACTTGCGATGACACTGTCGATTTCCTGGCGATCCTTTTCAGACGTATTATTTATACGCATCGAGGTTTCCAGTACTGCGCGTGCTTCATTAGATAATTTCATAATCTTTCTCGTTTACCTTTGCCTTTCTCTATTCAATACGATCTCGACCACGTTTACTCTTACGCCACCATGTAGAACCATGTTTCAGTCTCCAGGCCACACCATCCCGACGACGCCCAACTGTTTCAAATGCCGCCAGCGCAATTAATGCCAGGAAGACTAAATCACCAATCCAACCATAAATCAGATTGGCATAGTAGCTGAATGGGTTATGTTCTTTGTCAGATGTTGGGTGTGGATCAAGTGCCGCATAGTTTTTATCTGCATAGGTGTGACAGCGCTGACAGGTTTTATGCCTGTTTTCATCACTCACCGGTGAGGCTGGATCTCGTGACGGTTTCAGGTTGTGTACGCTCAGATAATAATTTCCCTGATCAGCATGACAATCGAGACAGTTGGCTGAAGACTTCAAACCATAGCTGGCTACTTTACCATGGAAACTATTAATATATGACTCAGCCGCAATGGGATATTTTTTCCCGAGCTTACGACCTTCTTCATTAGCTGCTTTCATGTGGCGATCAATAAGGCGTTTATCGCCATGACAGGATGCACAGAGTGCCACAATTTCCTTCGAAGAACGTTTTACACCTTTAATACGTCGGCTGGTGTGCTTGTACCAGGTCTCAACAAAGTTTTTATCTTCATGACAAACAATACAACGGTTCGTGATCTGCTTCGGTACTTCTAATTCGTCCGGGTTGTAAACAGGATTACGATGGCAGGTTACGCAGTAGGGTTTATCCTGTTCATGCCCAGCTGCCAGTTTGGGTCGAAAATGTGAACTTTGTTTATATTTATCATAAATGATTTTATGACTGAAGTTTTTGCCTGTCGCAGGGTTTTTTATTGTGTGGCATTCAGTATTACAGGTTACGCCTTCTTTTACAGGGCGGTGTGGAAGTTCCTTAATGTAATTATGACAACCAGTACAAGGTACATTGCTATGTACGGTATCGCCAAACACATGGGGCATCACATAATAAGAACGCGAGTACCATCTTC
>JAOULB010000191.1 GCA_029882235.1 Gammaproteobacteria bacterium
CGGGCCTGTTTGCAGTAATAAGCATCACAATATGGTTATACCTCTATCACAACCCCACATCATTTAGTAGTTTGCAATTTTCTCCGCAACGTTGGCATGCACATGAAATGATCTTTGGATATGGTCTTGCGGTTATTGCCGGCTTTTTGCTTACCGCCGTACGTAACTGGACTAATGTACAAACAACTCATGGCATACCTTTATTATTACTTACCGCATGCTGGTTATTCGCACGAATTTTTCTTTTTATTCCTTTCCCACAAGCTGTATTTTATGGCATTGGTTTTGATCTTTTATTCGCGGCCTGGCTTTGTTTTGCAATACTTACTCCAATTATTAAAGCAAGGCAATGGCAACAACTCACTATATGGTTAACTCTAGTACTGTTGCTATTTAGCAATGTTGTTTTTTATCTGGGGTATTTAAAAATCATGCCCCATGGAATGCATTGGGGCCTTTATTCAGGTCTGTATATCATTATTGCATTAATTCTGATGATGGGGCGCAGGGTCATTCCTTTTTTTATCGAAAAAGGGCTTGATGAAAATTTCACACCAAAAAATTATAAGTGGGTCGATGTGCTTATCCTTCCACTCATGTTTGGCTTCTGGCTTGTGGAATTATCTTTTGCCATACCTGTACTGTCTTCTGCCGTTGCCGCATTGTTGGCCTTCACTCTCAGCACCCGTTGCTGGGGCTGGTATACTCCGGGCATCTGGAAGAAACCCCTGCTCTGGATTATTTACCTTGCCTATAGCTGGATCACACTGGGCTTTGCCTTGAAGGCGATCAGTCATGTTGTCTTCATCAACCCCATGTTAACGGTACATGCCTTTGCGTATGGAGGAATTGGGCTCATGACTTTAGGTATGATGGCACGGGTTGCATTGGGACACACCGGTCGGAATGTGTTTGACCCACCACAGTTAATCAGCTGGATGTTTTATGTTGCCGTGGCAGGCAGTGTTTGCCGCGTTATTATGCCTTTGCTTCTACCCGACTGGTCTGTCAGATGGGTTACAGTCTCGCAATTATTATGGATTTTCGCCTTTGCCTTATTTGTCTGGCTCTATGCGCCAATGTTAATCAAACCAAGAATTGATGGGCGCTACGGATAAACAACCTCATAAATCACTATGGTTGTCGGCTTCAATTTCTGTCCCAGCATCCCTCTTCATTTCTTTAGTTGTGGAATCTTCCTGAGTAGCATCGTCTTCTTTACTGGGTAATGATTCCTGCTCCTGTTTATCTATTATCTTTTTCTCCTCATCCACTTCCAGTGCGCTGCAATACAGTGGAATGTGTCCATCTTCTTCTTTAGCTTCAAAATAAGGTTTTATTTTTTCTTTATAGCTCAGCCATTTTTCCTTCACACCAAAATCCATCAATCTGGCGGGTAAAATTCTTACTTCACCACTTTTTTTCAAACTGGCATTTTCATCCCAGGCTAGCGCACCACCCAGTCGGACGGCGCTGTATATTGCCCAGCGCGAGGCCGTACTGACATCGGCCTGCTCCATCACCATGAAAAAAAGATTGTCTGCCTGCTCACGAGTACACTTTTGCTCCCAATACAAATAATCATGCACGATGGCCGCCGTGGTGTATTCGCCATGGCGAGGGAAAATTGTCCAGAAAATGCGCGGAATACTGGCAAAATCCGTGACAAATCCGGCCGGGATAATGATGACCGCATCACTGTCAGGAATGGGATAGACCAGAGGCTGGCCAACTACCCAATATTCACCATCGGCAAAGGGCGACAGCACGGGGCGCGTCTGTACAGCACAGGCGGAAACAAACAGGCAATAAATTAGAAGGCAGCTTTTTATTATTATTCTCATGAAGGACTGACTTTAGGTCAAAGCCGCAGAGTCATCAAGCCACCCTCGCACGGATAAACAAATTGATCGCCCTGTTGACCAAATTATGTTCACATATTTTGCCATGCAGGGTCTGATAAAAAGATTTTTGCATCATATAAAGTATGGCAATTCGCGGGCATCTGATCTAAAGTAAGTCAAGCTGCAATACCGCAGCAAATATTGTTCAGAAAAATGAAGGTTAGTGATTATGGCAACAGGCACAGTAAAGTGGTTTAACGAGTCCAAAGGATATGGTTTTCTGTCTCAGGACGATGGTGGTAAAGATGTATTTGTACACTTTAGTTCAATACAGGGTGATGGCTTCAAGACCCTGGCTGAAGGACAAGCTGTCAGTTTTGATGTTGAAGATGGTCCAAAGGGTCCTCAGGCTAGCAACGTCGTTCCACAATAGCCCGTAAGTAGTAATACCCAATTTCAGCAAACCCCGTCTCTGCGGGGTTTTCTATTAGTTCATTCGAATATTATTAGATCATGTTATTCCTGTGACTAAGCCAGCTAATTTCTCGTCTACAAAAATTAGCTTTAAGATGATTCATATCAAGGTCGTGCCTGTAGCGAGGGTCTACCCTTAGCCTATCAATACAGAAGGGTTCAATTTGACCACCGCCATCAAAGTCTGGGATATCGCCACGCGCAGTTTTCACTGGTCGCTGGTGGTGTGCTTTTTTATTGCCTACATCACGGGTGATGAGGGAAACCTGCTGCATGTCTATAGCAGTTACATCATTATTGGCTTGCTGGCCTTTCGTCTTATCTGGGGATTTATTGGGCCGAAGTATGTGCGCTTCAGTAATTTCATCCACGGCATCCAGCCAACACTCAGCTATCTACGATCGATTTTAATTGCTCGGCCCAGTTACTATCTTGGCCATAACCCTTTGGGAGGCTGGATGATCGTGATGCTACTGGTTTCTCTGACCATGACCAGCTGGACGGGACTTGAGTTATACGCCATCGAGGGTAAGGGACCACTGGCGACGGTTACCATTGAGCTGGTGGAAACCGCTCAGGCCAATGGCGATGATGACAAGCATGAGCGTGAAAATGAAAAGGGTGAGGACTGGCTGGAAGAACTCCACGAAGCACTGGCTGGCTTTACGCTATTTCTGGTGTTTGTACACATTGGTGGTGTGTTGCTATCCAGCTTGTTACACAGGGAAAATCTCATCAAAGCCATGTGGACCGGTTACAAAACACCTCCAGACGGTTTTAACGAGGACTAATCTTTCTTTGTCTTGCGTGGTTTACCTTTACCCGCTTTTGACTTTGATGTTGTCTTTTTACCTGTTTTATTTTTCACCGGTTTTTTCTTACCTGAGCCGGCTTTAAAGTTTGGTTTATCTCGCGATTTATTTTTCCGCGCGGGGCTATGATCACCCAATCGAGAAATCTTTAAGGGCTGACCGGAGACCCACACCTTTTGCAAATCACGGAAAATTTCTTTCGGCATGTCCTGAGGTAAATCGACCGTACTATAGTCGTCATGGATCTTGATATGGCCAATATACTGGCTATCCAGACCGGCCTCATTCGCAATCGCACCGACAATATTCGCTGGCTTCACGCCATGTGTATTGCCCACCTCGATTCTGTACGTTTCCAGACCTTCTTCCGGTTTGGAGCGATCACGGCGTTTAGGGCCATCTCGTTCACCCCTATCACGGCGTGTTGGACGTTCCTGTCGATCCTGACGAGACTCACGCTCCTTACGATTTTGCTTCGGCGGTTCTTTTAACAATAGCGGTTCATCGCCCTGCGCCAGCTTGGCCAGTGCCGCTGCAATTTCGATAGCAGGAATATTATGTTCCTGTTGATAGCTTTCGAGCAGCTCCTGATAAAAACCCAGACCTTCCTTATCAAGCTCATCAGTAATCTTCTGTTTGAAGTTGGCGATACGTTGGTCATTCAATGACTCCGTCGATGGCAACTCCATTAATTCAATCTTCTGCTTGGTGGCGCGTTCAATCGCATTAAGCATATTGCGCTCACGGGGTGCGACAAACAAAATCGCATCGCCTTTACGACCCGCTCGGCCAGTACGACCAATACGATGCACATAGGCCTCAGTGTCATAAGGAATGTCATAGTTAATCACATGACTGATACGCGTCACATCAAGCCCACGTGCCGCTACATCAGTGGCAATAATAATATCGAGCTTGCCCGACTTAAGTCGCCCAACCGTCATCTCGCGCTGCTTCTGCGCGATATCACCACTCAAGGCCGCAGCAGAATAACCACGTGCCATCAACTTCTGTTCCAGTTCCACTGTCATCAACTTGGTGCGCACAAAAATAATCACACCATCAAACTCTTCCGCCTCAAGAATACGACTCAGCGCATCCATCTTATGCAGGCCACTGACCATCCAGTAGCGCTGACGAATCGACTCCGCCGTGGTCGTCACCGTCTTGACCGTGATCTCAGCCGGGTCGTTCAAATGCTTCTTCGCGATCTTACGAATCACCGGCGGCATTGTGGCTGAAAATAACGCAATCTGACGCGTGTCTGGCGTCTGTTCCAGCACCCACTCAACATCATCAATAAAGCCCATACGCAGCATCTCATCGGCCTCATCGAGTACCAACGCCTGCAAATCATCCAGCTTCAGCGTACCCTTACGCATGTGGTCCATGACCCGTCCGGGCGTGCCAACAACAACATGCACACCGCGTTTCAGCGCCTGGATCTGACGGCCATAATCCGTGCCACCATAAATAGGCAGCACATGGAAACCCTTCATATGCGCCGCATACTTCTGAAACGCCTCCGCCACCTGGATCGCCAGCTCGCGGGTCGGTGCCAGTACCAGCACCTGTGGATTGCGCTGTGACAAATCAATCCGCGACAAAATCGGCAAGGCAAACGCCGCCGTCTTACCCGTGCCCGTCTGCGCCTGACCGACCATATCGCGGCCTTCCAGCAGCAATGGAATCGTCTGCGCCTGAATCGGCGAAGGCGTCTCATAGCCCACTGTTTCTAACGCCTTTTGCAAGGGTTCGATCAGGGCGAGGTCGCGAAAACTCTGAGGAGCAGCGGGGTCAGATGACATGTTTGGATTACCTGTTACGTTGGCCGGGTGCGAGACACACCACGGTGAGTGGATTGTATATTTAGTGGGAGGCGGAGTATACGGGGGTATGGGGGGGATTGCACTGGTTATTTTTTGTACAGTTGAGGTTTTGTCCC